>JAMIQN010000085.1:0-16806 GCA_035914595.1 Chitinophagaceae bacterium
ACCGAGCTGTAGGACGATATCGAAGTTGCGCCGCCTTGCATCGCGGATGCAATTGAGGTCATAAAAGAACTGACCAATTGTACCCAGCTTGTCTTCCGGATCCTTGCAGTGAATGAGGTGAACGCCGTTCCACTCCTCGTCTTTGCACTCGTGATGTGCTGAATTATAAACCCACACCTCATGGCCTTTTTGCACTAGCCCTATTGCCAATTTCTCCGCACATTCCTCAAATCCGCCGTAGCGGTTGGGTATGCCTCGGGTGCCAAGTATTCCAATCTTCATCATTGCAAAGGTTCAGCGGCTGCAGGGTTCAAAAACGCAGCACACGCCGATAGGCCTTAAGGGTGGATTGCGCAGCATGTTCCCAGGTAAACTGGTCAAAGATGCGGGCGCGCAGCTCATCATCAAAAGGTGCATTGTAAGCGCGATCTACGGCGCTGCGAATGGACTCAATATCCTCCGGGTCGCAGTAATAAGCGAAGTCTTCGAAGTAGTCGCGCGTATCCCCGTTTTCGCTCATGACCACGTTGCATCCCATGGCGGCTGCCTCAAGTGAGGAAAGACCGGTGGTTTCAAAGAAAGAGGGCATGGCGTGAACACGTGCAGAGCCTAAGGCAGCAAATATTTCATCTCCGCGTAGCCAACCTTCAAAAAAGCAATCCTTGCCTGCAGCTTCCCGGCACAGCTTTTCATAAGCAGCATGGTTGGGCGAGGCCTGACCATGAATGATGAGCTTGTACCCGGTACCCTTCAAGGCCTGAATGAGCCGAAGCTGGTTTTTGCGCGGCTCAATCCGCCCAAGACAAACAACCGCATCTGTATGTGAGGGAATCTTAGGATAACGCTTCAGTACCCGCGGCACATCCACTCCGTTTGGAATGACCTGATAAGTTTGCGCCACTCCATAATGAGCTGCAAAGCGCCGGTACTCCGATTCACTGTTGGGCAGCAGCAATGCCGCGTCCTGTGCAATTTTTTGAATAGACCGCCGATGGCCCCGGATGAGGTAATTCATGCTGCCGATTCGCTCCCCATTTTTCACACGCCGCGCTACTACTTTCAAATACTCCAGGCCATCTGCTCCAAATTGTTTCCGAAGGCGGCCCCGCAGGCTGCTGTCGCTGTCTTCGTGGCCGAATTCGACAAAAATTGGAGAGACTACATAGGGCCGGTCGGACTTCTTAGTATGTCGTAAAATATCTGCCGGGCGCGTGATATTGAAAAAATGGAGGAGGTCGTATTTGCGGTAGTCAATGGCATCTGTGGTGAGGAAGACATCTATCTTGACTCCAAGCTCACGCAAGTAATGCGCGGTACGTTCGATCTGCTTGGTATCTCCGCCGGGGTCGCTATAAAGGGTGGCTCTGGAAATGGCCGCTACACGAAACATAAAGAGTTGCGAAGCTATTTTCTTTTTGCCGCTTTATAAACAGTAGAAATCAATCCTTCAGGAAGAAATGAAAGCAGGTAAAGCGCATAGGGTTCCAGGCGTTTTGGGCAGTGCCGAATGACCTCTCGGAGGTGCTGCCGAGCCAGGCCGGGCTGATGATTATCCCAGAGATATTTTTTGGCTACTACCGCGTGATAGGCAGCTTGTTTAAAGGCATTGCTGCTCTGCCCACGGACAAGCGTTGCCAGCTTGGTTGCATCCTGTTCTGCCACCTTCCCCTCATGCAGGCTTCGCTGTCGTATCTCGCGAAATTCCTGCGCATACCATCGTTCGTCTGCAGTGACGGACTCCGGATTGAGGCGCACGTGCAACAAGGTTTCGGGTAGGTTGTACACCGGGCCTACTTGCATCAGGCGCAGCCACAATAGCCAGTCTTCAAACAAAAGGGCATGGTTGGGATAGCCTCCAAGAGCCAATACAGCCTGTTTCTGAAACATCACGGAGGGATGAATGAACGGGCATTTCTCGAAGCGACGGCGCCACATTTCTTCATGGCTGTGGCCTATCGGTGCGGCCAGCGGGCAGACATAGTTGCCACTCTTGTCTATGTAGGCAGCGTCCGAACCAACAAGCAAGACATGAGGATTATTTTTCAGATAAGAATATTGCCGCTCCAGGCGTTTGGGCAGGCATACATCGTCGGCATCGTGGCGCGCAATCAGCGATGCCTCGGCGAGCTGAAGTCCTTCATTTAGAGAAACAATCAGGCCTTTATTGGGCCGGCTGACTACGCGGATTCTTTCATCCTGAAACCCCCGAATAATTTTCAGGGTATCATCCGTGGAGCCATCATCTATGATCAGAAATTCAAAGTCCGGGAAGCTTTGCGCCAATACGCTTTCAATGGCTTCTCCAACATAAGCACCCGCATTGTAGGCGGGCATCAGCACAGTGATGGCGGGCTTAGCTTTCTGCATCCGGCGATTTGCGGGCGAAGATACCCAGCAGTAAAAGGAACTCCATCGCCACGCTCAGGGTCATCATTTCATACCAATAATCCAGCCACAGCAGGCCCAGAAAGGCCAGCAGCAGCCAGCGGCCAGTCTTAAAATCTCGCGCTTTTAGCCAAAACCAGCCCAGATAAAGAATGCCAAAAAGGGCCAGCCCCACCAGGCCATATTCACCGGCCAATTGCAGGTAGGTGCTGCCCGGCATGTTCACGACTGAATGCTCTTTTACGTCGCGGGAAAACACATACATCAGCGTATAGAAATGGTTTTCCATAAAAGGCCGGCTGATGTTGATGCTGCCCTGCGGGAAACTGCCCTGGAGCTTCAGCCCTGTCATTTTCACCGCCAGTTTCGACGAGAAGTTGCCCATGCCTGCGCCAAACAACCACAAATTGGGGCTCGTATTCAGGAAGCTGACGGTTTGCCGAATCGCAAACACCTTCGCGGGCTTGCCATAGTGCGCCAGTAGCGTATGTTCCGGAGGAACGCCATACCATTTTTCAAATGAAGAACGGATCGCAGCCGGCTCCAGCGTCAGATAGCTCCAGGCAGGCTTCTCCATCGTGTCGCTCATGTGGCGCAGTGCGATCAGATTTTGCGGCATCTGCTCCATGACGCGCTCCGGAACCTGCAGGTTCATGCTGCGCAAAGGGTAGTCAAGCGCCCGGTTGGTGCTGTCACTAAGCAGCGAATCTGCATCCGGTACTTCTTCCGCGATGAAGGGCGCTGACGGGCTGGTCAGTCGTCCCATTACGTTGCCCACGTATTCGAGATTCTGAGGCGACAGAACGGGGTAAATAACCACCGACAAAACGAGGATAACCAGCACGTCCCGACGCAGGCCTTTCCTGCCGCCAAGCGTTAGCATTAGGAGTAGCAGGAGCAACATCCCAAACGTGATGACATTGCTGGTGCACATCATCAGAATCAGCAGACAGAGGATGGCCCAGCCGCGCTTCGCCTGATGCAGGAAAAAGAGCAGTCCCATCAGCGAGACGGCCGCATTATTCAAGGAATTATTGAAGCAAAGCCCGGTCAGGCGATCGCCGGTAGAGGCGCCATACTTCAGGCCACTATCATAAAACCAATACGGGAAAACATGCCCCGATTCCAGAATTAAGCCTCCAAATTGTCCCAGCGTGATTAGTGCGTTGAGTGCAAAGAAGGCCTTGGCAGTAGCCGTCAAACGCTCGAAGCTTTGGTTCTTTATCGTAACAAAAAGAAGATAAAGAATGGCCCCGCCCATGAGCCATTGGATGGTGCCAAGCAAGGCTCCCCATTCATAACCATGACGATGAAATGAACCACGAAATGCAGCTACGGCAATACCTAAAACGGGCATCAACACATAGAACCAGACAGGCCCCGGCAGGCGTTGCCAACGCACCTTTTTCCAAACTAACCAAAGCCCGTAGCCAAGAATGGCGGCCATCTTCACATACAACTTCACATCCACTGCGGCAGCCAAGAAAAGGAGCAAGGCCCAGTCCGTCTGCTGTGCGGTGCGTATGAGTGCGGCTTTTGCTGAGCGAAATGCTTCCATCGGGCTGCTAAAATGATGCTTTCAAACCTAATTGGAGAAGCTTTTCAGGAGGGCGACATCGCCTTTGCGCAGGAGCTTTAGCGGTGCGCTCAACCCAAGATAAATCGCGATTCCGAGTACGCATTGCAACAAGAAATGAATCGGAAGAAAAGCTACACTCATGGCGCAGGCAGCAGCAGTCATCGCCATCCACAAGGGCCGATGATCAAGTGCAAACAGGCTCTTCTTCTGCTCGCGTGCATACAGGACGGTTTGCAGGGCCGAGGCCAGCAGGAAAGCAGTAGCCGCACCCTTGCCGGAAAAGAACGGAATCAGGGCCGCATTGGCTACGATATTGAACAGAGATGTGGTTACGGTGATGCGCGCAACTGCCCGGTATTTCTTGGCTGAAAAGGTCAGCATCCAAAACAGATTTTGGGCAAAGTGAAAGGGCAGGCACAGGGAAAGGATGCCCATTTCAATTGCGTCGGTATAGCCATATTTCCCGGCTGTCACCAGGCTGATGACGGGGCCCCAAAGCAGGTTCATGCAAAGTACCATAGCTGCCGCCAGCCACATCTGCATCCGGTAGATCGTCTGAATTTTTGCCTTGTCCCGGGCCTCAAGTTTTCGGGTACGCAGCATCATGCGCGCAAGCTTGGGCATGAGCAACATGCTAATGACGGAGATGGGCATCCGCAATAGCTCAAAGCCGCGGGCTGCAAAAGTGTAAAGGCCCGTGGCTGCATTGGTACTGAGAAGCCCCATCAGAATCCAGTCTGCACGCCCGCCCAGGCGGATGTCGAAGACGACGGTGATAGCCTGTGGGGTCGCTTCTTTCAACAAACGCAGATAGCTGCGTCGCCGCACTTTCCAATTCATGTGGCGAATGCGCAAGGCAAAAAAACAAGCCATTGCAGCCAGCTCCAGCATGAAAGGAAACAGCAGCAGCAGCGCAGCATCCTGAAGCGTCACGGGCTTCCCTCGTTGCAGCAGATAAATAAGGCTGCTAATGCGAATGAGATTGCTGCAAAGCGAAACGATGGCATAGGGTAGGTAACGTTCGCGTGCATTCAGCAAGGTTTTCAACGGTGTTACCATCAGGTTGAAGCCCTGCGCCAGAAAGAGGATAGGCAAAATGGCAAGCCCTTCATGCCCGTCGGGGAAAGCCAGCTTCAAGCCAAACAGCACCATTGCTGTCAGCACACAGCCGCTGATGACATGATAGAGAAAGGCTGCCGTTGCCCAGGTGGAGGTGTCGTTTCCGGCTGCCGAGCGGCGCAGTACCACCTGCTCCAAACCGTAGGAGATGAGCATGATGAGCCACATGCTGACGGCGTTGCCCCAGGACAAAATGCCGAAGGCTGCTGTGCTGAAATGCAGCGACAGGATGTAGTAGAAAGTAATCCCCAGTAAAGGCACCAGCGCTGATTGCACCGTTGCTGCGCCAATTCTGGCAAGCGACTTTTTGGAGTGGGACGAAACGCTCAATGGAGGCACCTGGTCGAAGGCGGGGCGCAAGTTAGCGATTGCAAAAGGCGCCTATAGAACCCCATGATCGGAGCGCAGGCCCGTTCTCAAATCGGCTACTTTTGTTCGCGATGGGCCGTACCAACCCCTTTGCGGAAGCGCCCTTTGTGGGTTGCTGTGTGCTGGCCTTCTGCCTTCCGTTTACATTCATTTATGCAACGATCGCCATCTGGTGTCTGGCAATTTGCTGGCTGCTGAGCGGGCAATATCGGGCAACTGCTAAGGCCTTCAAAGCACAGCCTGCATACTGGCTTTGGACCGCATTCTTTGCACTTTGGGCGTTGAGCGGGCTGTGGAGCGATGATAAGGGAGAGGCTCAGTTTGACACCGTTAGCAAGCTCAGCTTTGTGTTGCTGCCCTGGCTGGTTGGGTATGGTGCCCGCCTTCCGCTTCGTCGCCTGGCAGTAGTGCTGCTGTGGTTTGTTGCCGGCATCTGTGTGGTGGAATGGCATTGCCTCAATCAGGCGAATATTCGCTGGCAGGAAGATGGCAACCTGAATCATTTCCTGTATCACGACCTCACTTACGGTATGGACGCGAATGCCGTTTATATGGCTTGGTACGTGATTGGAGCATTGTCTGCATTGCTGGTCTTCCCTTGGGAGAAAGCGGGACTGAAGCGCATGAAAGGCTGGCGCTGGCTGCCGATTTTATTCCTTTCATTTTTCCTTGCCTTGCTCTCGTCGCGGTTGCTGGTCGTCCTGTTTTTGTTTGTCGTGATTCCGACCTACGGGCTGTGGTATTACCGGAATGCGAAGCGCTCGGTGTGGATGCCCATTTTCGCAATCGCTGTGGTGGCGCTGCTTGCAGATGCTTTGGTGCGCACCAACAATCCCATTCACGAACGTTTTGTGGAGGTTGCCCATTCTGATCTGAGCGTGCTGCGGCAGGACAGTTTTTACAACCGGGCGCCGCAGCTTACCAACCTGACCCTTCGCCTTTTTGTGTGGCGGATCGCGCTGGAAAACATGAATGAAAGGCATCTCTGGCTGCATGGTTGTGGCAACGGTGATGTACACACAATTCAGAATGACCAGATCCGGCGTCATGGCGTGCCCGGAATGCGGGAGGAGGAGCCTCATTCCCCGCTGGTGAATGTGAACCTGCACAACATGTACCTCCAGACCTTAATCACGCTGGGCCTGCCGGGGCTGTTGCTGTTTTTGGTGCTGGCCTTTGGCCCATTCTTCTTTTTACATCGCTCCGAAGCCGGCTATTTCTTCGCGCTGTTTCACACGGTTGCAGTCCTTTTCATGATGCAGGAATCTGCTTTGCAAACGCAACAGGGCTTCGTTTTCTATTGCTTCTTCACGGCTCTGTTTTGGTCCTCAATTCGCCCGCGAATCAGGGTTTCGAAATCAATTGCTGTTAAGGGAAAGTCTGCTTAAAAGCATCATCGGCTTGCATTGCATTGAAGGGATAAGACGGAGTTTATGATTTGACTTTTGTGCGCAAAAAAAAACGGCTGCCTCCCTTTTTTGAAGACAGCCGTTGCAGTAGTGAAAGAAGATGCTACTGGACGACCAGCATCTTACGGGTTGCACTCTCGCCCCTGCTATTGGTGAGCCGGTAGAAATAATTGCCGGGTGCCAGGGACGAGCAGTCAATCTGCATCTGGTGTTGCCCGCGTGAGTACTGATCCTGAGCCAGCGTGCGGACGAGGCGCCCGTTCATATCGAAGAGTTGGATAACCGTTTCACCGGTGCCGTCGGATCCGAAAGTGATGGTCGTTCCGCCCTGTACAGGATTGGGGTAGCATTGTCCCAAGAGTTCACCATTGCCTCCCTGTTCGGTGTTGGTGTCGTCCACACCGGTTGCCTTTTGGAAGATGGGAAGGATGGGATAGGAGGCCATCATCACATTGTGCAACACAGTCGGAGACACGCCAAACCAATCTGAAATGGCCGATGCATAAATCGAGCGATAGTCGTTTTGCATCGGTAGGTTGTCATTTACAGTTGCGTTCGTCGGGATGACCGGGCTGGTGCCGATGATGCCGGGGATGACTTGTGGCCCAAAGACCATGACGGGCTCAGAAGTGCCGTGGTCCGTACCGCCCGAGGCATTGCTCTTGATGCGTCGGCCAAATTCCGAGAAGGTCATTGCGGCCACGCGATTGTCGGCGCCCATCAATTTGAGGTCGTCAAAGAAGGCATATACTGCATCGCTCAACATGCCGAGAAGAGTAGCCTGCGTGCCTACCGTGTGGTCGGTATCGTCCACCTGCTGCGAGTGCGTGTCGAATGAGCCAATGTTGACCACATACACCGGAGTCTGCAGGCCACCGCCAATAAGCCGGGCCACGATCTTCAGTTGTTCAGCCAAATTATTCCGTGCACTTGCAGCCGGATATTTCGTGCTCAGGTTGTTGCATTTGCTCGCCGCATTTGCAATGACGGTAGTGTAAGCCTGCGTTTGTTGTGTGATGTAGCGGATGAAGGTGAGCTCGTGTCCTGCAGGGGTTGCAGGCGCCGGGTCCACTGTACCATTGATGATGTTGTAAAAAGAATCGGCGCTGGCGATGGCCATCCCCATAGACACATTCGGGCCTTGCACAACCGGTGACACACCGGTGCCAATTTGGACTGCCAGCGGGTCCGGCATGTTGCTATTGGGGTAGCCGCTGGGGTAATTGGCGTAGGACTGGTCGAGGTAGCGCCCAAGCCAGCCGGTGTCAAGATATTGGGTGGCATCGGAGCCCGAATTCCAAATGTCTGTTGCACGGAAGTGCGAGAAATTCGGATTGGGGTAGCTCACCCCCTGAGTGATGCTTACCATTCCACTATTGAACATATTTTGAATGCCCGTCATGGCAGGGTTGATTCCGGTTGTGGATGTGCCGGAAAGACTTAACACTTTGGACTGTGGAATCAGGATATTGGCTCGAGCATTGGATAGCTCGCTGTAGCGGTCTAGTGGAATAACGGTATTCAGGCCGTCATTTCCGCCGCTGAGCTGAATGAGCACAAGGACACGCCCGTTCACTGCTGTTTGTCGTGCGAGTAATCGCAGCAAGGGGCTGTCAGCAAATGCGCTGATAGGGGTTCCGTTTATCAGAAAGGCGAGTGAGGCACCTCCGCCTAATCTTAGAAAATCTCTACGTTTCATGTGTTGAACCGAAAGAGTGAAAAAATGGTTGATAGCCCTGAGACTCCCTATCGCATTTTCCGGAAGCGGGCATCAGAAGACGTCCGGAATTTGCCTGTAACCTTTAGCAGAGATGATGTTCTGCCAGGTGCATTAGTTCGCTAATGAGTGAGGTGAGGCGTGTCTTGACAATGTTTTTGTTTGTCGTCGTCGGGTTGTTCTTGTATGCCTGCCAAGCCTGTGTCCAGTAGTAGTCACTGGTTTGCCCGGAGAGCAATTCTGATACTTTCAGGCTGTCTTTGTGTGTTTGCGTGATGTCCACTCCTAGCAGATAGTCACAGCAATAATCCACCAGTTGGCCGGGGTTATCTGCATTGGCAAAACTGTCTGCGAAGGCAACCACATCAATCTTAATCGCGGTACCCGTGCCAGCCGTAAATCCACTGGAAAGCATCATATCAACAAACTGCAGCCGATAGGGCAGGGTGTTTGAGTTGATCCAGAGTTCATAGTACTCGGGATCCTGATAAAAGGCAGGAAAACCAGACACATTCGGTGGCTCGCCGATGTCAAGGCCGTTATTGGCGGCGTATCCGCGAAGGCCATACCAGATGGCGTATGTCTTTAGCGTATCAAAGCTTGTGGGTAGCTGGATGTTGAACGTGCGGAACATACCGGCAAAGAAGTCCAGCGGTGTTTTGATGTAGCAGCCCCGGCAGTTGGTATCAAAGAAGTGTTGGCTCTTCAACAGCAACTTAATAACGGGTGTTACATTCCAGTTGTTGGCAATAAGCTGAGCCGCCATACCGGCGATGATGGTTCCCGATACGGTGGGGTCAGTCACTGTATCATAGTACACAAAGAAGCGGTAGAGCTTCGTGCAAATCCAGCGTGCCGTTTCTGCATCGGCAGCCGTAAAAATCATGTCCACCAGTGCATCAGTCTCATTCGCACCTGCCGCACCGGTCTGGCCGGTAATGACTGTGTTGTTGTAGAAAGACGAGAATTGTTTGTTGCCCGTATCGTGCCGTGAGGGGTTGAAAACAGCGGTTACCGGATTGGTTGTGAAGTTCACCTGCCATCCAGTGAGCACGTGGGCGGCAGCCTTTACATCGGCTTCTGTATAATTCGGGTTGTTGTATTTCGAAACGGTGAAAAGTTCCTGCAATTCACGTCCGTAGTTCTCGTCCGGGGCCGTTTTCGTATTGTACCGGCCATTGAGGTAAATCAACATGGCGGGGTCTTTCGTCACAGCCTTCGTCAGGTCTTTGAAATTCCCCAGTGCATTGGCCCGCAACATCGCATAATGGATGTAGGCAGACCTTGCTTCGCCAATGGTGGTGAGCTCGGTAGCAAAATGGTTGTGCCAAAACCAAGTCATCTTTTCCAGAATGGACAAATTCTGATTGACGATCAGGCCAATCCACCACGAACGCAAGGATGCCAGTCGTTTGCTGTTGACGGTGGAGTCACCATATGGTGCATTTACCCAAGTCTGGCCCGGATTGACACCCGTAGGGTCTGTATAGCCACCATTATAGTAGTTGTTGAGCGGTGGTGTGGGAGGCCCACTCGGCACATTGGAAAACAGATAATCAACCGCTGCTCCGGGTGACATACTCAGCAACGTCTGCACATCGCCGGGCTTCACGCCAAACGTGGTTCTGCGGAGCAGGTGGATGACTTCATCCTTTGTCCAGGCTCCGCTATATGCGGTAAGAGTACCTGTGGCTTTTGCAAGCCCTACCGGCAGTTTGTGATTCGCATATTTTTCAAATAGCTGGTCGTTCTTGACCTCCGTGCTCCCGGCGTCATCAAGTAGTTCCTCGAGGAATTCCCGGTGGTTTGTCTGGCCCATAGACGAACTGGTTTTGAGCCAAATGGACAAAACTTTTTTTGAAAAGTTTAAGCCTTTTCAAAAAATTTACACACGATGCTCACAAATGGGCTTGGAATTTGCCTAAAGGCCGTGCTGACCAACGAGATAGAGTAGGGTAGCCATCGTGGCAGCTCCCAGTTTCAATTCCCGTGAATTCACGGCTTCAAACACGTCAGAGTCCGTGTGGTGCAAGTCGAAATAGCGTTGCGAATCAGGCATTAACCCCGCTAAAGCCGTACCCTGCTTTCCAAGTGGATCTACATCTACTCCGGCTTCGGAATGTTCGAAGTCGTACACGTCAAGCGGCTTGAAATAGGGAGCCCAGTCCCGGATGACTTTTTTCTTAGCCTCCGGCATCTCGAGCGTAATACCTCTTGGGGAAAAACCTCCTGCATCACTTTCAATGGCCAGAACATGGTGCTCATGGCGGGCTGCCGCGCTATCGGCATAGGCATGTGCTCCGCGCGCCCCATTTTCTTCATTCATAAAAAGCACAGCGCGAATGGTTCGTTTTGGTCGGATACCCAGCGCTTTAAAAGCGCGAATAATTTCAATGCTTTGTACACAGCCGGCGCCATCATCCTGAGCACCTTCGCCCACATCCCAGGAATCCAGATGGCCTCCGGCAATCACGTATTCATTGGGCAGGCTGCTTCCGCGTAATTCTCCAATCACATTATACGAAAGCACCGGCGGCAACATTTTTCCGCTCGTCAAAACCCGGGCTACAACGGTTCCCTTGCGACAGGCTGCCTCCAGCCGGTCGGCTCCAATATTGCCAATTGCCACCGAAGGAATTTTTCTTACTGAATCCAAAATGCGCGTAACGCCGGTGTGGGGCACATCGTCAGGCCCGGTGGACATAGAACGGATGATGACGCCCGCGCCGCCTTTTTGAGCAACGGCCACCGGCGGCAGGATGCGGTAACGAATCGCATCGCCATAGCCGGCGAAGGTGTTGATGATATCCTGCCGGAAGCGATAGTTGAAGAAGACAATCTTGCCCTTCACCTCGGCATTGCTCAGACGATTGAATTCATCCATCGTTCCGACCATAATCACAGGCGCTTCTACCGGTTTCCCGCTCCCAATCGAATTGCCGAGGCTGGTCATGCGCATCGGTTCAAAGCTTTTATCGCCAGGCATTTTCACTTCCAGCCATTCTTTGCCACGCACCCAGTGCGGCACCATCGCCGGTTGCAGCCAGGCTGTGTCTGCACCCGCGTCCCGCATGGCTTTCAATCCCCATTGCACTGCTTTTTCCGACTGTGGCGAACCACTGAGGCGATGCCCGATCTGCTTCGTCAGGACGCGCAAATTGTCGTAGCATTTACCGTGCAGCATAATCTCATCGCGCAGGCGATGGAGGATGGCAGAGTCTTCCTGGGCAGCAGCAAAATGGAAGGAGAAAAAAGAAAAAAAGAACAGGAAGGACAGATACTTCATGCGCTAAATGTAGGATGCTGCGCTGCGCATTCAGGGCCTGCGGTGCCTGCAAATACTGATGACGTAAGTGGAATCTATACACGTATCCGAAAGCCACGGAGGCCTTTCCAGTACATTCACGCCCGCAATTTTTCTCCCTTGAAAATCGGTATCGTCTGCTATCCCACGTTCGGTGGTTCAGGTGTCATGGCTACAGAGCTGGGCATGGCACTTTCTGAAAAAGGTCATGAGGTGCATTTCATCACCTATCAGCAACCCGTTCGCCTTCATTTTCACCCCAATATCTACTATCATGAAGTGACGGTGCCTAAGTATCCGCTCTTCGATTTTCCGCCCTATGAAAGCGCCCTGACCAGCACCCTCGTTAATGTTATTGCCAACAACGAGCTGGACCTCCTGCATGTTCATTACGCCATTCCGCACGCCTCCGCAGCCTATTTCGCAAAGCAAATTCTGAAACGGATGGGTCGGGAAATTCCTTTTATCACCACCCTGCACGGCACGGACATTACCCTCGTGGGGCGCGACCAGACCTACGCGCCGGTGGTTGCTTTTTCCATCAATGAAAGCGACGCTATTACAGCCGTTTCCAGCAATCTGCGCGAAGAGACCTATTCCAATTTTGCCATTGAAAAGGAGATTCAGGTCATTCCCAATTTCGTGGACACAGAGCGCTTCCGCCAGATGGACAAAGGCCATTTCAAGAAAATGCTGGCGCCTCACAACGAGCGGATTCTCGTGCACGTCTCCAACTTCCGTCGCGTGAAGCGGGTGGAAGACGCTATCAAAACCTTTGCAATGGTGCTGAAAGAGCGACCCGCCAAACTGCTCATGATTGGTGATGGCCCTGAGCGCCCGAATGCCGAAGAACTGTGCCGCTGTCTGGGAATCTTTCATGAAGTGCGCTTCCTCGGTAAGCAGGAGCAGATGGATGAAATCCTTTCCATCTCTGACCTTTTCCTGCTGCCTTCTCAGTATGAAAGTTTCGGCCTTGCCGCTCTCGAAGCAATGGCCTGTGGTGTGCCGGTTATCTCTACGAATGCTGGTGGCCTGCCCGAGATCAATGTGCAGGGCGTTACCGGTTTTCTATCTGACGTCGGTGATGTGGAAGACATGGCCAAACATGCGCTTGAACTGTTGGAAAGCGATACCCGACTACAGGAAGCCAAGGACGCCGCCCGCGCTCATGCACGCAAGTTTGAAAAGAGCCTGATTATCCCAAAGTATGAAGCCCTCTATGAACAGGTGCTGACCACTCATGCGAAGGCAATCTGAGTTTCGATTGCTTTCGTACAGAACATGTGGGAAACCTTTGCCAGCATGGAATTCGCTTAGGCCTTCGCTTCCGTAACAAGCTCCTCCCAGAATTCAGCCGCACGCCGTGTGTGCGGAATGACGATGGTGCCGCCCACAATATTGGCCACCGCAAAGACCTCATACATTTCTTCTGTGCCAACGCCCGCCTGATGGCATTTTTCGAGGTGGTATTTGATGCAGTCATCGCAGCGGAGTACCATGCTGGCCACCAGTCCCAACATCTCTTTGGTCTTTACCGGCAAGGCACCTTCAGCATAAGTGTTCGTGTCCAGATTGAAGAGCCTGCCCATCACTTTATTGTTCTTGGAAAGGATCAGCTCATTCATCCGGGAGCGGTATTCATTGAAGTCTTGAGAGGCTTGGCTCATCGTTCAGCTTTGATTGAAAATGGTGGAAAGAAAACCGGCACCGGTAGCGGCGACGTAGTTTTCAAAGCTCGTTCAAAGCCGCACATTTGTAGGCCCTCAAACCATCGCCCTTGTCCCAGCTTTTTCGCAAAAAGTCTATTCAACAAATTCAGGCAGATGCTGCTGCCGGCTTTTCAGACGACCCTAATCATCCCGGTCAGATGCGGCGGGTGCTGGGCGTGCGCGACCTCGCTGCCTTTGGCGTAGCAGCTATCATCGGTGCCGGCATTTTTAGTACGGTAGGTAAGAGTTGCTTCTTCGGCGGGCCGGCGGTTATTTTCCTGTTTATCATCACGGCGGTCACCTGCGGTTTTTCTGCGCTTTGCTATGCGGAATTTGCCTCGCGCATTCCCGTCAGCGGAAGTGCCTACACCTATTCCTACGCCAGCTTCGGCGAGCTGATCGCTTGGATTATCGGCTGGGACCTCATTATGGAATATGCCATCGGCAATGTGGTGGTGGCCGGGTCGTGGAGCTCCAACCTCGTTTCGTTTTTGGATAATATCTCTACGGGCATCAACCAGCGTTTTCCATCGCTGCATCTTTCGCTGCACATCCCCGACTGGCTGGCGACACCCTGGCGGGCGGCCTGGCTGGCACATCAGGAAGTCTTGCATCACGCAGCTCAGAGCCTCTCTACTGATGCTACTACTACTGCTCTAAGTCAGATTTGGGATACAGCACCGCGCATCGGATCTGTTCCGATTATACTCAACCTTCCGGCCCTGGCCATCACCATACTAATCACCTGGTTGGTGTTCGTCGGTATTCAGGAAACGCGCCGCCTTAGCAATGCAATGGTGGTCTTTAAACTGCTCGTCATCGTGGCTGTGATTGCAGTCGGCTTCTTCTATGTGAATGCAAACAACTGGTCGCCGTTTGCCCCCAATGGCTTTGGCGGTGTGATGCGCGGTGTGAGTGATGTGTTCTTTGCCTACATCGGTTTTGATGCGATTTCCACCACTGCCGAAGAATGCCGAAATCCGCAACGCGACCTGCCGCGCGGCATGATGTGGGCCCTGATCATTTGCACCGTACTCTACATCCTGATTGCGCTCGTGCTGACGGGCATGGTGCATTACTCGAAGCTCAATGTGGGCGACTTCCTGGCATCTGCTTTTGCACAGCGCGGCCTCGACTGGTTTTCTGGTGTCATTGCACTCAGTGCCGTCATCGCTACCACCAGCGTGATGTTGGTATTTCAATTAGGCCAGCCCAGAATCTGGATGAGCATGAGCCGCGACGGCCTGCTTCCGAAAAGATTTGCACGGCTGCATCCGCGCTATAAGACTCCCGGTTTCTCTACTGTGCTGACAGGCGTGCTGGTGGGTGTGCCCGCTCTGGTACTGGATTCGGGGCTGGTCACAGACCTTACCAGCATCGGTACGCTGTTCGCATTTGCACTCGTTTGCGGCGGGGTTTTACTGCTGCCACAAAAAGATAAATCGGAAGGTGGCTTTAGAGTGCCCTACATCAATGGAAGATGGATTGTACCTGTCATTTTTATAGGGAGCCTCATCGTCATTCAAAGCACAGCGCCTACATTTTTCCATGATTTCTTTTCGCTTCAGGATGCCGCTCACCCCGAATGGAGCGCCGGCGAGGTCTTCCTCGAACGCATCCCACATTTCCTGCTTGCAGTTCTGATTGTGGTGCTGGTGATCTTAAGCTTCATCAAGCGCCTTTCGCTCATTCCGGTGCTCGGAATGCTTTCCTGCTTTTACCTCATTGCCGAATTGGGCATTTCCAACTGGCTTCGCTTTTTCGTCTGGCTCATCGTGGGTTTAGTCATCTATTTCCTCTATGGTAAACGCCATTCGCGGCTGGCACATCCTGCGGCTGTTAAGGGATAGACTTTATTCCTCCGGTTCTGCATCATCGTCTTCAAGCTGCGAATGCCGGTCCTGGCCGAGGCTGTAGTAGTTATTTTCTTCGTCTTCTTCGCCAATGGCCTCATCTGCATCGTCGCGGTCGGCACCGGGCACATCCAGGTCGGCACCATCACCGCCATAGTTCGGATGTAGCTCGTTGAGCGGTTCGCCCTCCTCATCGCTGTTGTCCAGAAAGGCCTGTTCTGCATCGGGGTCATCCAGATTTCGGTTTTGAATGCTGGAGGAAAGGGCATCCAGGTCTTCACGGCTCAGGTCTGCCTCGGGATTGAAAAGGTCACCCTCTGGTTGTAGCGGAATGGAGGCCTCAGCCTCGGCTTCTGCTGCATTGGAAAGGCCGCCGGGATTTTCCTGTAAGCCATGCGCACCGGGCCGTAGCCGTTGATCCTGCTTCATGATGTCTTCCTCAGAAGGGTAGTGTGGATAGCCCGGGTATGGGTCAGATTGGCGGCTGTGATTCTTTTTTTCAGGAGTGTTCATCGTCTGCATTTTTTAGGTGAATGGGACTTCACTTTTTCTCTTTCTGCTTCACTGAAAAGCGCCTAAAACCTGTGCCCTCACGCTTCATCGAAGGCAATTCGCCGCCGCCGGTTCCCCTTTTTTAACGCTCCTGAAATAATGCCCGAGCTCATGCCGCACCCGATGTGAATTCCGGCAAGGGAAATCAACGACTGCTTTCACTTATGGTAATGTGCTCTGAAAAAAACAGCCCATTCACGAGACTGCATCCGGGTAAAATGCTCCCATTGCTTCGCCCACCACGAAAAAGCTGCCGGTGATGAGCAGAGCATCGTCCTCCGACAATGTCTTTAGAAGCGCTTCCAATGCCTCGGCAACGGATGGATATATCTGCCCCTGCAAGCCTTGCTCATTCGCAATAGCCGCCAGATCCTCAACCGGCAAAGCCCGCGGCACGCGCGCAGCACAGAAATGCAAGGCACCTGCTCCGGCAAAAAACTGAAGCGCCGTTTTTACGTCTTTATCACGCACAAATCCGACCAGCACATGCTTCTGTTTTGCATCTACTTTTTCCCAGTCGCTCATGGTTTGCGACAGCCCGCCGGGATTGTGTGCCACGTCGGCGATGATGAGAGGCCGCTGCTGCCATACGTCCCAACGCCCCCGCAGCCCCGTCAGTGTGACTACCTCGCGGAAACCTCGTTCCACTGCCTGTGGTGGCAGTTGCCAGCCCTGTTCGCGTAAGACGTCAATGGCTGTCAACACCGTGGCGATGTTGGCCTGCTGATACGAGCCATGCAAAGGACATTCAAGCCCGAGCGTCGGTTTTCCCTTCGGCGGTACGGCCAGAAATTGAGAGCCTTCCTGACG
>JAMIQN010000086.1:0-9329 GCA_035914595.1 Chitinophagaceae bacterium
ATGGGCATCACGAATATGCCCGGCTTCTACGATGGCCAATGGCTGAATTATCTGCTGCTGGGCGGCCTGGCCTTCTTCGGCATCTTCATGAAGCGGATCAATTTCCGCAACGTGGCATTGGCTGCTGTGGCGGCTCCACTGGTGTATTTCCTGCTTTCCAATACCGGCACCTGGGCCTTTCACGGAGGCTTTCAACGTCCCATCACTTTCGCCGGCTGGATACAGGCCCTTGCCGATGGCCTTCCTTTCCTGAAGTGGAGCTTGGCCGGTTCGGTCGTTTTCTCTGCCATTTTCTTCGGCGCCTGGTCGCTGGTAAGTCAATCACATACGCGCACCTCGGCGGCATAAGCACCACGAGGTTTTCAGATTGTGAGCACTCCCTTTTTAGGGAGTGTTTTTTTGAAAAGCAATTCCTGCATACAATCCGTAGAGATTTCCTTAAGCCCAACTGTTTTGTGAAAATTCCGGAGCCCTATCTTTGCGCCAATTCTCCAACACGCTGCTATGTCGCATAACCGAATTATACCTACCGCTGCTGCCAAGCGCAATTTTTTCATCCATTTTGTTGTATTCGCGATTGCCGTTGTGGCAATGGTAATGGTGCATCGGAGCCAGATGAAAGCACAAGGTGGCTGGGCCTATCCCTGGCATGCCTGGGTGATTGCAGCCTGGAGCCTCGGTATCGCCGGCCACATCTGCTCTGTGTGGACTTCCTACGAAGACCCCGGTATGATGAAATACGAGCGTGAAAAGACCCAGGAATAATCAATGAAATTGTTGTGGTAAATACAGGGCCCCGCCATTAAGGTGGGGTTCTGCTTTTAAAGGCACCCCCATCGGCCTGCCGCTATTTGCACTCACTACTTTCGCGCCGTGCTGTTGCTCTACCGACTTTTTCTTTGGCTGTATCGGCTGGGCATTGCTGTGTCTGCGTTATGGAATGAGAAGGCGAGGCAATGGCAGGAAGGGCGCAAGGGTCAGTGGAATCAAATGGGTTCTAAAATCCCTTCTTCCAGGCCGGGGCAGCCGCGCTACTGGATGCATTGTGCTTCGCTCGGCGAGTTTGAACAGGGCAGGCCGATCATCGAAGCGCTGAAGGAGCACACGCCGGACTGTGTGGTTATCCTGAGTTTCTTCTCACCATCGGGTTACGAGCCTCGCAAAGATTTTCCGCTTGCTGATGCCGTCGTTTATCTGCCAATGGATGGCCCGGGCAATGCCGCCCGCTTCCTGAATATGGTGCAGCCAACTCAGGCGCTATTCGTGAAGTATGAATTCTGGCATTTTTATCTGAAAGCCCTCTCGGAGCACGGCATTCCGGCGTTGCTCGTGTCGGGTGTGTTTCGCGAAGGGCAGCCCTTCTTCCGGGCCTGGGGCGGATTTTTCAGGAAGTTACTTTCACGCTTTTCAGTCCTTACTGTTCAGGATGAAAAATCACTGGCTTTGCTGCAAAAAATCGGGTTGGGTGATCGCGCAAAGCTCACCGGTGATACCCGTTACGATCGGGTTGCTGCCATTGCTGCGGCTGCCCGTGCGTTACCCCTTATTGAAGCCTTCAAAGGAGAGGCAAAACTGCTCATTGCGGGTAGCACCTGGCCCGAGGACGAGATGATGCTTCGCACTTTTCTGCCGCAAATGCAAAAAGGCTGGAAGATGATTGTGGCTCCTCACGAATTGGGCGACGCGCACCTGGAAGCGTTGAAGCAGACTTTCGGAAATGAAGGAGTCTTTTACTCCCAATTTCAGGAAGGCATGGAACAACGCGTGCTGATCATTGATAACATTGGAATGTTGTCCGCGCTGTATCGGTATGGGGATATAGCCTGTGTGGGCGGTGGTTTCAACCGGAGCGGTATCCATAATGTGCTGGAGCCTGCCGTGTTTGGCCTGCCGATCGTGATGGGGCCTTATTATGAAAAATTTCCGGAGGCGGTGAATTTGGTGAAGGGAGGTTACGCCTTTCCGGTGCAGGACGAAACCGCTTTTTGTGAAAGGCTGCTTGCTCTGATGAACGATGATGCTTCGCGCATGCGCCTCTCCGCAGCTCTTCGTGAAGAGGTGCAAAGGCATACCGGTGCAACTGCCAAAATTTTACAGCTACTGCCCGCCGCCTCTGCAAGCCTGTAATTTTGCCGCGCATTTTTTAACCAGAATCTCATAGCTACATGCCCGGAACAGAATTATTCGGCGCCGAAGAGCGCAAGGAAGTGGCCGACGTGCTCGAAACAGGCGTCCTTTTTCGTTACAACCACGATGCGCTGCGCAAGGGCCACTGGAAGGCTCGCGACTTTGAAGCAGAGGTGCGGAAGATTACCGGTGCCCGCTATGCACATGCGGTTTCTTCGGGTTCCACTGCTGTGATCACGGCGCTGGCTGCTTCGGGTATTGGTGCCGGCGATGAGGTGATCGTTCCTCCCTTCACGTTTATTGCCACTATCGAAGCGGTACTGTTCGTTGGGGCGCTGCCTGTGTTTGCTGAAATTGATGAAACCCTTTGCCTGTCGGCAGAAGGTATTCGCAAGGCTATTACTCCGAAAACGAAAGCCGTATGCATCGTGCATATGTGCGGTGGTATGGGCGACATGGATGCTGTAACGCAGGTGTGTCGCGAGCATAATTTGACCTTGGTGGATGATGCCGGACAGGCATTTGGCGCGTCTTACAAGGGCAAGTCGGTAGGGCTTTTTGGTAAGGCCGGTGCTTTTTCCTTCGACTTTTTCAAGATTGCTACGGCCGGTGAAGGCGGCGTGATGATCACGAACGACGAAGAAGTCTATAAGCTGGCCGACACTTATTCAGATCACGGGCATAGCCATGTGGGCGACAACCGCGGTATGGAACCACATCCGGTGCTGGGCTTCAATTATCGCATTGGCGAGTTGAATGCTGCAATTGGTGCCGTGCAAACGCGGCGCGTGCCGCAGGTGATCGAAGCGAATCGCAGACACAAGCGTGCGCTGACAGAGGCGCTGAGCAAGGTGGACGGCGTTTCTTTTGCCCGCCTCGCTGACCCTGATGGCGACAGTGCCACGTTTTTGAATCTCTTCCTGCCGGATACGGAATCTGCAAAGCGGGTTGTTGCTGAGTTGAGCACTGCCGGCGTGCCGGGCTTCAACTATTGGTACACCAACATGTACCATTTCATCAACCAGTGGGAGCACCTGAAATCGCTCAGCACAGTGAGCCGGCTTAACGTGCAGTTGCTGGGCGCGCCGCAGGATTACGCATCGCTGGAGCTGCCCAAATCGCAGGAAGTGGTGGGCCGCCTAATCTCTTTCGGAATCCGCTGCACCTGGACGGATGAGGAGGTGCAACAGCTTGCCGGCCGAATCAGCGAATGCATCCGAAAAGCACTCCAAGTACAAACTGCCTAACCAATCAAAACATATGGCCCGGAGGCGGCCTTGCCGATGATGGCATCGCTGTAGCCGGGCTACTGATTTTACCATGCACAAGAATTTTAAAAACATCGAGAAGGTCTGCTACGGTCGTGGCGCCTTTTCAATGATGGAAGGCATCCTTGCGGAAAGGCGCAATGGAGGCTTCTTCCTTTTTGTCGTTGATGCTTTTTTCAAGGACAAAGAGCTGGCGCAGCGCATCCCTGCAATGAATGAGGATGTGGTGCATTTTATTGATGTGGACCCGCACGAGCCTACCACCGATCAGATTGACACGCTACGCGATGAAACCATGGTTGCGTATGGCGTTCCGGCGGGTGTTATCGGCATTGGCGGAGGCAGCATCATGGACATTGCCAAGGCCGTGTCGTTGATGTTTACGAATGAAGGTTCGTCCACGCTTTATCAAGGGTTGAATCTGATTAAGAAGCCTGGAATCTACCATCTGGGTGTGCCAACGATTTCGGGTACCGGTGCGGAATGCAGCATGACCGCTGTGCTGACAGGGCCTGAAAAGAAGCTGGGCCTGAAGTGTGATTGGACGGTTTTTAACCAGGTCATTTTGGACCCGGAACTGATTGCGACCGTGCCGCAAGACAAATGGTTTTATACCGGCATGGATACTTACATCCATTGCGTGGAAAGCGAGAATGGAAGCTTCAATAATGCCTTTTCACATGCTTATGCAGAGCAGTCAATGAAGCTTTGTCGCGACATCTACCTGGGCGATCAGGCAGGCCATACTCCGGAGAATGATGATAAGCTGATGGTGGCCTCGCTGATGGGTGGCCTGTCGCTTACTTATTCGGAAGTGGGCGTCTGCCATGCGCTTTCCTATGGCCTTTCCAAGATTCTTCATGAGAAGCATTGCTACGCGAATTGTGTGGCGTTTCAGCACCTGGAAGATTACTATCCGGAGGGTGTTCGCGAATTCCGGCAGATGCTTGCGAAGCACCGGATTGAATTGCCGCAGGCCCTCAGCAAGAATTGGAGCGACGAAACGATCACGGCCATGGCTCAGGTGGCATACAACCTTAGCCACATGTGGCGTCACGCCATTGGCGAGGACTGGCAGCAACGCCTCAGCCTGGAGGATATTGAAGCACTTTTCCGCCGGATGTAAACCAACTTAGTCATTATGTCTATCAAGAAAATCACACTCGGCAATATTGAAATTGGGTCCGAGCAGCTCTTTCTCATTTCCGGCCCCTGTGTTATCGAGCAGGAAACGGTGATGATGAAGACAGCAGAAAAGCTGCGTGAGGTGAGTGAGCGCCTGAAGGTCCCGGTCATCTACAAAAGCTCTTTTACGAAGGATAATCGCAGCTCTCTGAAGTATTATGATGGGCCCGGCCTGGACAAAGGACTGAAGATGCTGGCCAAGGTCAAGGAGCAATTTGGCTTCCCGATCCTTACTGACATTCATTACCCGGATCATGCAGCACCGGCGGCTGAGGTGTGTGATGTCATTCAGATTCCGGCTTATCTCTGTATGCAAAGTGGCTTGCTGGTGGCAGCCGCCAAGACCGGCGCTATTATCAATCTGAAACATGGTCAGTTTCTGGCGCCGGAAAACATGAAACATCCTGTTGGCAAGTGCGTAGATTCAGGCAACGACAAGATCATCCTTACGGAGCGCGGCTACACGATGGGCTATAATGACCTTGTGGTGGATCCTCGGGCGTTCTATCATATGGCCCAGCTCGGTTATCCGGTGGTGTTCGATATCACGCACAGCATCCGGAAGTATGGGATTCCTTCTGCCGATGCAAAAGGAGGAGCACGCGAATTCTTACCTGTACTGAGCCGTGCCGGTGTGGCTGCCGGCGTAGATGGAATCTTCATTGAAACGCATCCTGAGCCGGCTACTGCTCTTTGCGATGCCGCCAGCCAGCTCTGTGTTTATGATCTGGAAGCTTTCCTAAAACCACTGCTGGAGCTCCATGCGGTGACAAAAAAATATCCGGCGTAGAAAATTGTACGTATAAAAGGGCATACCTTTGACGTATTAAAAGAGAGAAGCCATGGACGCGAAGCTGACCGTCTGTTTTGACGAAGAAGTAATCAGGGAAGGGAAAGCATTTGCCGCAGAGCAAGGCATCAGCCTGAGCCGCATGCTTGAGTATTTCCTTCGCAAAGCTGTGAAGTCAGCCGGCGGAGGGAGCTACTATAATATGCCCGTTGCGGAATGGGTCGCTGACCTTGCCGAAGGCACTACCGAATACCGCACCAAGCCCCTCACTAACCAGGAAATCCGCGACGAAGCCCACGCCTACAAAGCCACCAAGAAGAAACGCTCATGAATCTCTTCGTGGATACCAACGTGCTCATGACCGTGATGCTGCCGGAACGCAAACATTTGGATGCATCGGCACGCGTGTTGAGCCTGGCACAGGACTTCAGGCACCGACTGTTCACCACCGCAATGGCATTGGGCAATTGCTTTTATATGCTCGAGAAGAGAAGCGGCTATATGGTGGCAAAAAGGAAGATTGGTATCCTGGCCGAACATCTCCACATTGCCCCTTGTGATGACGCTGAAACGCGCAAAGCTCTTGCTGAAAAGCGGGTGCATGATTTTGAAGATGGCCTTCAGTATTTCGCTGCACTGCGTGCGGGTTGCAATCACATCATCACCTACGATGATGCAGGTTTTTATTACGCTACGATTCCCGTCCTTACCCCTGAAATTTTCCTGACACAATACATCCAACAACGCGATAAGTAAACAATGGAACTATATCTGGATTCCGCCAACCTCCGTGAGATTGAAGAAGGCTTTAAGCTCGGCTTTCTCGACGGCCTGACCACCACACCCACCTTCATGCAGCGCGAGGGTATTACTGACATTGACGGCACGATCGTCAAGCTGTCGAAGATGGTGCCTGTCTTGCAGATTGAAGCGCTTGGCAACACTGCCGAAGAGGTGATGGCCGAGGCAAAACGCCAGCTTGATCTTGGCCTCGATCCGGCCCGGACGGTGTTCAAAATTCCTGTTTCGCTGGAAGGGGTTCGCGCCTGCAACATGCTGCGCAAAGAAGGCCTGCTGGTGAATGTGCATTTAGTGTACACGCTGCAGCAGGCTTATATGGCAATGCATGCAGGAGCTACTTATGTATGCCCCTTGGTGGGCCGCCTTCAGGACCAGGGCCATGATGCGCTTTCGCTGGTGGAGCAGTGTGTGGATGCCACGCTTCGGTATGGCTATTCGAGTAAGGTGATGTTTTCGTCGGTGCGTCATGCCGAGCATGTGCGGAATGCCATCAATATTGGCGTGCATACCATCACGGTGCCTTTGAAGGTGTTGCGCCAGCTTACGGAAAACAATTTCACGACTGTGGGCACCGAACAGTTTCTGCAGGACACGCGCCTGATGACGACCCGCGTTCGCGATGCAGCAGGTAGTCGTAACCCGATTGTAGCAGCAGCTACCACTCTGAAAGATGCTTTGGTGAAGATGACGGAGTATGGCTTTGGGGCGATCACGGTTGTCAATGAAGATGGTTCAGTGCGGGGGGTATTTACGGATGGAGATATTCGCCGCCTGCTTCAAAATGAAGGTGCCCAGATTCTGGATAAGAAAATGGACGCAATGCAGTACAAGACCCCAATTTCCATTGATGCAAATGCACTGCTGAATGATGCACACGCTCTGTTTAAGAAGACGAACGTGGATACCCTGCTCGTTACGGACGGAGGTAAGCCGGTAGGCATGTTGGATATTCAGGACTTAGAAGCCTGATTGATTTCAGGCCTTTGACGACAGTGCGTGCGATTGCTCCCGTTTTCAACCCATGATTTCTATTCAGGAAATAGCGGCCCATTTCAAAGGCAGTTTCGTGACGCCGGCGGAGCAAATCGCCGAACGGCTGCACCGGATTAAGGCTTTTGTCTTTGACTGGGATGGTGTGTTTAATGGCGGTTGGAAGAATGCCGCTGGTAGTTCACCTTTTAGTGAGGTGGATTCGATGGGTACCAATCTGCTTCGCTTCAACCACCACCTGCGGAATGAAGCCCAGCCCATCACGGCGATCATCACCGGCGAGCATAATGAAGAGGCCATTCGTCTGGCGAAGCGCGAGCATTTTCATGCTGTGTATTCGAAGGCGCGGCACAAGTCTCTTGCTATTCGGCACCTACATGATTGCTTTGGCATCTTAGAGGCTGAAGTGGCCTTCGTCTTTGACGATGTACTCGATTTTTCAGTGGCAAAAGATTGTGGGCTGCGCTTTATGGTCAATCGCGAGTGCAATCCCTTGATGGTGCAGCATGCTTTGCGGCAGGGCTATGTGGATTATCTCACCGCTGCTGATGGAGGCCATCATGCTATCCGCGAAATGTCGGAGCTGCTTACAGGCCTTAGTGGTTGTTATGAAGAGACCCTGGATGAGCGTGCGGTTTTCTCGGAGCGGTATCAGCAGTACCTCACTCAGCGCAATCAAATCATACCGCAATTTTTTTCGTTCCGCGACGGGCAGTTGGTGCAGACTGTGATTTAATCACGCCTATCCCGAAGCCTGTCCTACACTTTTCAAATCGAAGCCTGTGGAGATTCTTGGAGTCATTCCTGCCCGTTATGCATCGTCCCGTTTTCCCGGAAAGCCGCTTGCTATGATTGATGGCAAGACGATGATTCGCCGGGTGTATGAGCAGGCATTGAAGAGCCGCAGCCTGAGTCGTGTTGTGGTGGCCACCGATGATGAACGAATTGCCCGACATGTGCGTGATTTTGGGGGAGAAGTGATGGTTACTTCCGACAAGCATCCATCGGGAACAGATCGTTGTGCGGAAGTGGCGCAACGGATGGGGCTGATAGGAGCCGGAAGCCACAACACTGCGTCCTTCCCCTTGAGAAACCACCCCGCCCCAACCTCCCTCCCCTCCGGGGAGGGCCGGGGTGGGGCGGCAAATGAAGGAGAGCCCCGCACCAACACCCCCGCCTACATCATCAATATCCAGGGCGATGAACCCTTCATAGACCCTACCCAGATTGATGCGCTTGCCGAGGTGCTTCGAGATGGCAGCACTGAGATTGCCACGCTTATTATTCCTGTGGACGACCACGATGTTCTTTTTGATGTGGGTGAGGTAAAAGTGGTGCTCAACCCTGCGATTGAAGCGCTCTATTTCAGCCGTGCCGTCATTCCTTTTCTCAAAGACGTACCTGAGCGGGAATGGCATTTGCACCGTCGCTATTACCGGCATGTAGGTATGTATGCCTATCGTGCCGATGTTTTGGCAAGGCTTACGAAGCTGCCGATTTCCTCTTTGGAAAAAGCAGAGTCTTTGGAGCAGCTACGATGGCTGGAGGCAGGCTATAAAGTGAAATGTGCCCTGACTCACCACGACAGCCATTGCATTGATAAGCCTGAGGATATTGAAAAGGTGTTGAAGTTGATGGCGGCGCAGAAGAAGTAACAGAGCTATTCCTTCAAAAACTTGAGACCGAAACTTTGTCGCGTGGCCGCTTCAATAATACGGATGTAGTAGATGCCGGAAGCCAAGGGAGCCACTTGTAACATGGTTTTCGAACCGCTGCCCTGACCACGCATAATGGCTCTGCCCGCAGCATCCGTAACCACATAATTGAAGCTGCCGCCACGTGCATTGGCAATCACCACTTCCGACTGTGCCGGATTGGGGTAAAGCGAAAAGGCATTCGAGATGATGAGCGGTGATTTTGGATCGTTGAGGCCGAGTTGGGTGCTGCTATCCACATAATAGATGAAGCAATCCCATTGGCTGCGATCTCCCGGCTCGTCCAGTTTAAAGACATTGCCGGAGATGATGACACCCGATTTGCCTTGTGGTTGATAGACGCCAAAAGTCTGGACGCAATAGCCCGGTTTGGCATGAACGTACTTCACCCATTGCTCCTGCAGGTTGGTATCTACACACACAAGCTGGCCCAGGTTGGGCTGGCCATTCATG
>JAMIQN010000087.1:0-5517 GCA_035914595.1 Chitinophagaceae bacterium
GTTTTTTGAAAAACGGTGCGTCAGCAAAGATACGGCTTTGAGCCGCGTCGGCTGAAAAGCACACATATATTAACACTGCACTTAACGCCGCAAGAACCACTGTTTTTACCGCACCAACATCTGATAATCAGTGATGTTAATGTTTCCCTTCCGGTGTGGTACGCTCGCGAATGGCGAGGCTTTGGGTGTAGTTCCGCCAGCGTTCAATGACGGCTTCCATGTCTGCCGGCATCTCCGACTGAAACCGCATGGCGGCGCCTGTTGCCGGGTGGATGAAGCCAAGCTCTTTTGCGTGCAATGCCTGCCGTGGCAAGAGGGCCAGCGAGTTTTCTACAAACTGCTTGTACTTGGGAAAAACCGTCCCTTTCACAATCCGGTCGCCGCCATAGGTCACATCCCCAAAAAGCGGGTGGCCAATGCTCTGCATGTGTACCCGGATCTGGTGCGTTCGACCTGTTTCGAGGCGTAATTCTATCAGCGTTACATACCCAAAACGCTCCAGCACCTTATAATGTGTGATGGCTTCCTTACCGTGGGAGCCGTCGGGATAGGCTGCAAAAATTTTTCGAAAACGAAGATGCCTGCCAATATGCGCTTCAATTCGTCCCTCATCGGTGTCCATGTCGCCCCACACCAGCGCCACATAGCGGCGGTGGACGGTATGCGCCTTAAACTGGGCTGCCAAATGAGCCATGGCTGCTTCTGTTTTTGCTATCACAACCAGGCCGCTGGTGTCTTTGTCAATCCGATGGACCAGGCCTACGCGTGGCAATTCGGCTTGGTGCCCCGTCTGTTGTTGCAAGTGCCAGGAAATTCCGTTGACCAGAGTGCCGTTGTAGTTGCCGCAACCGGGGTGCACCACCATGCCTGCTGCTTTATTGATAACCATGACAGCATCGTCTTCATACATGATTTTCAGCGGTAGTTCCTCTGGAAGAATCTCATTCAGATCGGGGCGGCGCGTTTCGAAAACAATGATCTCATCCGTGGGCCGCACTTTGTAATTGGGTTTGACAAGCTCGCCATTCACGGTGATTTCCCCTTCCTCAATAGCCTGCTGAATCTTGTTGCGGGTAGCACCTTCCACGCGCGACATCAGAAACTTGTCAATACGCAGCAGCTCCTGGCCTTTGTCTGCCCGAATGCGCATTCGCTCCACCCGCTCTGCAGGCTCATCTGCCTCGTCCATCTCATCGTCCCAATCTTCCATTTCGGCGGCGGCCGGATCATGTGCTGGCATGTGACAAAATTAGCTCCTGGCTCAGCCGATGCCGCTTCTACAAGGACACATGCATTCGTCAAAGCTCTTCCTTAACACCACATTCAATAAACCGATCGGGCCTTCGGTGGTCTGAGCTCCATCGTTCATCTGAATAAAACGACCATCATGAAAAGCATCATCCTCGCCGTCGCTCTGATGACGGCCGCTAC
The DNA here is from genome assembly GCA_035914595.1 of Chitinophagaceae bacterium. Classification (GTDB taxonomy): domain Bacteria; phylum Bacteroidota; class Bacteroidia; order Chitinophagales; family Chitinophagaceae; genus UBA1952. The sequence goes on from JAMIQN010000087.1 coordinate 1,432, forward strand.
CGTCGGATTCGCCCAAACGCGTACTCCAAAAATCAACCAAGCCCAGCGTAACCAGCAACACCGCATTCGCCAAGGTGTGAACTCAGGCGCACTGACTCCCCGCGAGGCCGGACACCTTGAAGCACGTGAAGCTCGCATCCAGCAGAATAAGCTTCAGGCAAAATCTGATGGTGTGGTCACACATCAGGAGCGCGCCCAACTGCATCGGCAACAAAAGCGCACGAGTGCTGCTATTTATGCGCAAAAGCACGATGCTCAAGTCGCTCATTAGGGCAGTTTCGATGAAATTTTGCGAAGCGTCCGGTCAGTTTTGATCGGGCGTTTTTTGTCATGGCTTTATCAACAGAAAAAAAATCCGGCACCTGACACCAACGAATTGCCTCCGGTAGCCGTCTTACTCTTGAACTTGCCTGCACAGCGAACAAATCCGATTTATTCCTATTCGCAGAAAAGGTTCATCCTGGTCTATCATTGCAGGCTGTCGGAAAATCTTAACAACTCTTAGCTGCCTATCGAAGCCATACTTCTACGCTCACTCATCGCCGCCTCTTTCGCTTCCCAACGTGGGGGCCGCCCTGAACCATCAGAAGTATGCAACACACCTGCCAGCTATCCGACGCAGCACTCGTTTCGCAGTATCAGTCCGGCAACGACGAAGCCCTCGAAACGCTCATTGCCCGCTACAAGGACCGTATCTACACGGCCATTTTCATTCTGGTCAAAGACCATTATCTCGCGGAAGACATTTTTCAGGAAAGCTTCCTGAAAATGATTCGCACCATCAAAGCCGGACGATATTCCGAGCAGGGGAAATTTCTACCCTGGGCCTTGCGCGTGGCGCACAACCTGTGCATGGATCACTTCCGCCGCGTGCGGCAACAGACCAGCGTAACTACGGCTGACGGACGTGAAATCATCGAACTGCTGCCATTGGCTCATACAAATGGTGCGGAGCGGATGGAGGAAAGACAGACTCATCAAAGCGTACGCAGCCTGGTGGAGCAACTGCCTGAGGAGCAGCGTGAGGTGGTGAGCCTGCGCATCTACGGCGAGCTTTCATTTAAGGAAATAGCCGCCATCACCAATGTCAGCATCAACACGGCCTTGGGTAGGATGCGTTATGGCCTCATCAACCTTCGGAAAATGATTGATGCGAAGAAGCTGGTGTTGCGCTGAATGGAACATGGCCCGAATCCATTCATTCACGACTGAGAGGTCAGCAGCAATTCCAGGTCGGTGTATTTAATCCCAAATCGCTTTGCAATGCCGGCGCTGGTGACACAGCCTTTGTAGAGATATACGCCGTTGCGAATACCGGCTTTCATCTGGATGAGATTCTCTACGCCGCCACTGTCTGCACTTTCAAGAAGAATGGGCATCAGCACGTTGCTAATAGCGCGGGATGCTGTCCGTGACACGCCGGATGCGATGTTGGGCACGCAATAATGAATCACGTCGTACTTCTTAAACACGGGCCGCTCATGCGTGGTAGTGCTGGATGTTTCGAAGCAGCCTCCCCGGTCTATGCTGACGTCCACAATGACGGAGCCTGCTTTCATATTTTGAACCATCGCGTCCGTTACAATAATCGGTGACATGCCGCCCACAGGCTTTACGGCACCTACTGCCACATCCGCCGTGGCCAGCTCTTCAGCCAGTGTAACTGGCTCAATGACGGATGTATAAAGCCGGCGACCCACATTATTCTGTAGCCGCATCAGGCGGTAAATAGAATTGTCGAACACCTTGACGACAGCGCCCAGACCGAGTGCGGTTCGGGCCGCAAATTCGCCCACTACACCGGCCCCAATGATCACGACCACCGCGGGCGGAATGCCTGAAATGCCTCCCAGCAAAATGCCTTTCCCCTGGTGGACATTGCTCAGATATTTTGCTGCGGTAAGAATGGCAGAAGAGCCTGCAATCTCACTCATCGAACGAACGATGGGGTAGTTGCCGGAATCGTCTTTGATGCTCTCGAAAGAGATGGCGATGATTTTTTTGTGCATCAGTGCCTGCACCATTTCCGCCTTCATTAATGGAATATGAATTGGGGAAAAGACGACCTGATTCGGCTGCAGCCAGCTCAGTTCCTCCATCGCAATGGGGCCGCTCTTGATAATCGCATTAGCCTTGTAAACCTCTTCTTTATCGTACACAATGCGCGCTCCGGCATTGCTGTAATCCACGTCAAAATAGAAAGAGCCTTCACCGGCGCCATGCTCCACGCACACATCGTGGCCATTGCTGACCAGGACCGAAACAGACTCAGGCGTCAACGCGACACGTGCCTCCTGAAAGGCCGTCTCTTTTGGGATGCCGATGAAAATCTGTCTTTTCTTGGGAGTGATCTCCAGCGTTTCTTCTAAAGGCGTGTATGAAAGCGAAGGAGAAACGAATGGTTTTCTAATGGGGCCTCTGTCCACGCGAGCACACAATTTGCGGGAAAGTACAACGCCTTTTGAGAACCCCGTTCAAACACTAAGGATTGATTAAGGCTGTGCCAGTCAACCCGGCAGCAAAGGTCACAACGCTACATTTGCCGCAAACCCAAAATGAAGGCTTCATCAGCCATATCTCGTTACAGAAACCATGCTCAAGCAGTCGCAACAACAACGCCTCCTTCAAAGGCTTTCACCCCAACAAATTCAGATCATGAAGCTGTTGCAGGTGCCGACTGCGCAATTGGAAGAGCGCATCAAGGAAGAGATTGAAGAAAACCCTGCCCTTGAATATGGCGACGAGAATACAGAGGAAGATGAGTTCTACTCGAAGGACGATTCGTCGGACGAAGATTTCGACTCGGTGGGAGAATCGGATGATGTGGAACTGAGTGAAGACAGTACCGAGAAAATTGACCTCGACGACTATCTGCGCGGAGAGGATAGCGGCGATTACGGTAGCGATGATTACAGCAACAATCGCGACGACAGCGAGCGCGTGCAAATGCCCATCCGCCTCGAAACCTCGTTTCATGAACATCTGCTCAATCAGCTTGGCATGTTGGACCTCGATGACCATCAGCGCGTCATTGCCGAGCAAATCGTAGGCTCCATTGATGATGACGGCTACCTGCGCCGCGAAGTGCCGGCCATCGTGGATGACCTTGCCTTTGGCAGAAATGTCATCACCACTACCGATGAAGTAGGCGAGATTCTCAAAAGCATTCAAAACAATTTTGACCCGCCCGGCACCGGCGCATGGACTTTGCAGGAATGCCTGCTGCTCCAACTGAAACGCCTTCCGCCCACTGAGGAACAGAAAGCAGCCATTACCCTGCTCACGAAGTACTACAGCGAGTTCATTAAAAAGCACTACGAGAAAGTGCAGCGCCAGCTTGGTGTGGAGGCGGAGGCTTTCAAGCAAATCATCACGCTCATCACCCGGCTGTCGCCGAAGCCCGGCGCCTCCTACGGCACGGTCAATAAAGCTGAGAGCTACATCATCCCCGACTTTTTTGTGTTCAACAATAGCGGGAAGCTGGAGCTGAGTCTGAATGCCCGGAATGCACCCGAATTGAGGGTTTCAGAAGGCTATCGCGAAATGATGAAGGCCTACGACCGCAGCAACAAAACCGACAAACGCCAGCGGGAAGCCGTTCAGTTTATCAAGCAAAAACTGGATGCGGCCAAGTGGTTTATTGATGCCATCAAGCAACGCCAGCACACCCTGCTCCACACCATGCAGGCCATCATTGACATCCAGCGTGAGTTCCTGCTTACCGGCGATGATGCGGCCCTGCGCCCCATGATCCTGAAAGACGTAGCCCAGCGCACCAATCTGGATATTTCCACCGTCAGCCGCGTGGCCAACAGCAAGTATGTGCAGACTGAATTTGGCACCTACAAGCTCAAGTATTTTTTCTCCGAAGGCCTGCAAACCGACAGCGGCGAAGAGGTGAGCACCCGCGAGGTGAAAAGCATCCTTCATTCCCTCATTGATCAGGAAGACAAGCATCATCCTTTATCGGATGACCGCCTCACCGAATTGCTGCAGGAAAAGGGTTACAATATTGCCCGACGCACCGTGGCCAAGTATCGCGAGCAATTGAATCTGCCGGTGGCAAGGCTGCGCAAAGAGTTGTGA
>JAMIQN010000088.1:0-1859 GCA_035914595.1 Chitinophagaceae bacterium
GCCTGCTGACGTGCCTCACCCGGATTTTCAGCATACAAATCGCCAAACACCTTCATGGGTGGCAGGCGCACAAAACCATCACGGAAGCGTTGCACGCGACCGCCTTCCTGATCCACCGCAATCAGAATTTCCGGGCGCACCGCACGTATTGCCTGCACCAACGCTGTTACCTGCTCCACACTCTGAAAATTGCGTGCGAACAGGATCAGGCCACCCACATGCGGGTGGGCAAGCAACTTAGCTTCTTCATCGTTGAGGGTAAGCCCCTCAATATCCAGCATCAGGGCGCCAATCGCCATGAACCGCTCCTTCCTTTATTTCTGTGTTGTGGACGCAGCAGCAGGCTGCAGTATTAGCGTCCGGTTAAACTGCTGGCGGACCAACGCAGGGGCATGAAACGCCAGCGAACGATTCTCTCCCGAGAGGTACAGCGGAATGCCGTCATCATAATGCCGACTGGCCGGGTTTCCACTCTGCCCTCCCGCATTAACAAGATAAAGTGGCTCCGCCAGGCTGAAATCGACAATCAGGCGCATGGCCGGCACGTTCCACACCTTGAAACCTTCACCAATCGTATAGCCCGCCACATTAACGGTATTCGTTGAACCCGGCGCCGGGAAAGGACCACGATCCAAATAGCGGCCCAACGCCCCTACCGCCATCGCCTGTACAGTCGGTAGCCACGGCTTCATTTTCGTCGAACCAGACTCCCACGTATAGGTATGAATCTTGCCCCAGCGCCAGCTAGCCGGGTCTGCCCCTAGCTGCAACAGCCCCTGCTGCCAGCTCATGGCCAATGTTCGGGCAACAATATCCCATTTATCCTCACGCTCAGGGGTCTGCACATTATCCCAGAATGGGCTGTCTTCACGCCCGAGCATATGATCCTGCTGCGCTGAATAGGTAATGGCATTGGCGGCCATAAAGGACTCCCACGCCTGCCCCTGCCCAAGCTCATCAACAAACACATGCCGCGTCAGGCTATCCAGAAAAATGGCATACAGCGCCGCACCGGGAGCATCTACCGCCATACGCCCATCAAATTCAGTCAGCAACTTCAGGGACTTTTCGGCGGACTGCCGCGAAGCCTCCGGCATTGCGTTGATACGCTTCTGCAACAACGGCATCTTTCCCAGCAGCAAATACTTCAGCTTCAGTGCAGCAAGATCCACCGTGTCATTCTGTGTATCAATAGTTGAAGCCAGCGTTTGCTCGTTATTTTCTTGCAGGCGCTCAACAATGCGTTCGTAGCGTTCGGGGGCATACCAGGAATCGGTCAGGTGCGGTGCTTGCCCTGCAACTCCCGTGCGATGATTGGCGGTGGCTAAATAACCTTCCTTCGGATTCATCGTGCGTGGCAAGCTGGCAAAGTCCGTCAGACCATTCCAGTCATACTCGCCCGTCCAGCCCGGCGATGGAAAATACCCCCGCCCCTTGCGACGCAAAGGATAGCTGCCCGTCACCTGCCAACCGATATTCGCCTTGTCGGCAAACACCATGTTCAGATGGATCGCACCAATCCCTTCCATGGCTTTTTCGGCCGTCGCAAAGTCCCGCGCTTGCCCCAGCCGGAAAAAGCGCTCCACACTTTTGTCCGCCGTTACTGCGGTGGTTTGCACAGCCAAGCCATAACGGTCAGATATTTTTATAGTCGGCGTCATCATGACTTCGTTCACGCGCTGCCCGCGCAGCGCTGTATTCATCAAAGGGCCATGCACCGTTTCCTGCACAATAATCTTTTGATCAGGCTCACCCTTGATACGAAGTATTTCTTCACGCTGCTGCACAGGACGCCATTCATCTTTATAGAGATAAAGTGTCTTACCGCCTTCCTGCTTCAGCTTCTCAACAAACACATC
>JAMIQN010000089.1:0-2905 GCA_035914595.1 Chitinophagaceae bacterium
TCACCGATGGGCATGCCAAACTGGCGCAATCGTCCGGTGGAGGGCAGGAATCCACTATCAGGGTCTTCTGCGTAAAGGCGAACTTCGATGGCATGTCCATTTATTGCCAGGTCTTCTTGCTTAAGTGTCAGCGCCTCACCGCTTGCCACACGTAACTGCCACTCGACCAGATCGAGCCCGGAGATCAGTTCACTCACCGGATGCTCTACCTGCAGCCGGGTATTCATTTCCATGAAATAGAAATGACCATTTTTGTCGACCAAAAACTCAAGAGTGCCTGCGCCTTCATAAGAGATGGCATTTGCAGCGCGCACAGCCGCATTACCCATTGCTTTGCGAAGCTCAGGTGACAAGCCAGGGGCAGGGGCTTCCTCAACGACTTTCTGATGGCGGCGCTGAATCGAACAATCACGATCAAATACATAGACAGTGTTGCCATGCCGGTCTGCCATGATCTGGACTTCAACATGACGAGGTTCAACCAGCAGTTTCTCAATGAGCATACGTTGGTCACCAAACGCATTTGATGCCTCACGCTGCGCCCCATGCAGGGCTTCGGAAAACTCAGCTTCGTGATGCACAGCCCGCATGCCTTTGCCACCACCACCTGCGGATGCTTTCAGCAGGACGGGAAAGCCAATTTCGCGCGCTTGGGCGAGTAGAAAGGCTTCATTCTGTTCTTCGCCGTGATAGCCAGGAATCAGTGGGACCCCGGCCTTTTCCATCAACGTCTTGGCGCCAGACTTGGAGCCCATTGATATGATGGACTCAGGCGAGGGGCCAATAAAAGCCAGACCCGCTTCACGACAAGCTCGGGCAAAGTCTGCATTTTCAGACAAGAAACCATAGCCAGGATGAATGGCCTCTGCACCAGTTGCTTTAGCGGCAGCAATAATCTTGTCCACACAAAGGTAAGACTCGCGACTAGGAGCAGGCCCCAGTCGAACGGCTTCATCCGCCAGCTCAACATGCATTGAGGAGACATCGGCATCTGAGTAAACGGCAACGGTACGTATACCCAAACGGTGAGCCGTGCGCGTGATACGGCAGGAAATCTCACCACGATTGGCAATCAGTATTTTCTTGAACATAGTCATGCTTTCCTGTGCTGCCATGCAGGTGAACGCTTCTCAAAAAAGGCTGCCAGACCCTCCTGGCCTTCTTGTGAGGTTCTCAGGCTCGCAATCAGGGTGGTGGTGTAGTCGCGCAGTTCATCATCGGTGGCAGGAACAACCTGTCGGATCAGTGCTTTACAGGCCATTAGCGCCACCGGACCATTGTTAAGCAGGGTTTCGATCATGTTTTCAGCTGCTTGATCGAGCTCCTCTGGAGCAACCACTTCATGTACAAGCTCCATTTCTTGGGCCCGTACTGCAGAGAAGCGCTCAGCGGTTAAAAAGTAGCGGCTGGCCTGCCGCGGGCCAATAGCCGCAATCACAAAAGGACTGATCACGGCGGGGGCCAATCCCAGTTTTGCTTCCGACAGGGCAAAGCTTGCTTTATCACTGGCAATCGCGATGTCGCAGCAACTCACAAGGCCTACGGCACCACCGAATGCGGCACCTTGTACTACAACAAGCGTCGGCTTGGGGAATGCATACAGGCTATGCATCATGCGCTCCAGTTCCTGTGCATCGGCAAGGTTCTCCTCGCGCGTGCAGGCGGCCATCCGTTTCATCCAGCCTAGATCCGCACCGGCTGAAAAGCTTTTTCCTTCAGCGCGCAGGACAAGCAGGCGTACATTCGGATTTGCCCGTGACGTTTCAATGGCGCTATTCAGTTCGGCAATCAGGGAGTCATCAAAGGCATTGTGTACATCAGGACGATTCAGGGTCATCGTGAATACGCCGCGTTGATCCAAATGGGTATGCAAGGCACTCATCGTTATTACTCCTTACATACGGAACACGCCAAACCGGGTGTCCGGAATGGGCGCATTTAATGAGGCAGAAATAGCCAGGCCAAGTACATCACGGGTACTGGCTGGGTCGATGATTCCATCATCCCAAAGTCTGGCACTGGCATAGTAGGGGTGTGCTTCGCGGTTGTATTTTTCCAGCAATGGCTGCTTAAACTCGGACTCTTGCTCAGCAGTCCATTCCACGCCTTTTTTAGCCAGTGACGCTTTCTTTACATCGGTCAGAACACTCGCAGCCTGTTCACCCCCCATAACTGAAATACGGGCATTGGGCCACATGAACAGGAAACGGGGTTCATAAGCACGGCCACACATTCCATAATTGCCGGCGCCAAAGCTGCCGCCGATGATGACGGTAAATTTAGGTACTTTTGCGCAGGAAACGGCATGAACCATTTTGGCGCCGTTTTTGGCAATGCCACCTTCTTCGTATTTTTTTCCAACCAAAAAGCCGGTAATATTTTGCAAAAAAACGAGGGGTATTTTGCGCTGACAGCAGAGCTCAATAAAGTGTGCACCTTTCAATGCAGATTCGGAAAAAAGAATACCGTTGTTGGCAATAATGCCGACCGGATAGCCCCACAAGCGAGCAAACCCCGTCACCAACGTGCTGCCATACAACGGCTTGAACTCATCAAACTCAGAGCCGTCTACTAAGCGAGCGATGATCTCGCGCACATCAAATGGCTCGCGCGCATCTTTAGGCAGAATGCCGTAGATATCATCAGCAGGGTAGAGGGGTGCCACTGGCTCGCGGATATCCAGATCAATTTGTTTAACCCGGTTAAGGCGGCCTATCGAAGCACGAGTAAGGGCCAGCGCGTGCTCATCACTTTCTGCCAGTTGATCAGTAACGCCAGAAATGCGGCTGTGCAGCTCTGCGCCGCCCAAGTCTTCTGCCGATACCACTTCGCCTGTGGCGGCTTTTACCAGTGGTGGGCCTGCCAAGAAAATGGTGCCTTGATGATTAACAATAATGGCCTCGTC
>JAMIQN010000090.1:0-2906 GCA_035914595.1 Chitinophagaceae bacterium
CGCGGCAGTGGTCGAGAAAATGTCGAAGTCGAAGTATAATGTGGTTAACCCGGATGACATCGTAGCCCGTTATGGCGCCGACACCTTCCGCATGTATGAGATGTTCCTCGGCCCGATAGAGTTAAGCAAACCATGGGATACGCAGGGCATTGAAGGGGTGCATCGCTTCCTGAAAAAGCTGTGGCGCCTTTACCTCAACGAGCAGGGCGAATGGCTGGTGAATGACGGCACGGCAGCCTCTGAGGCAGACTTGCGGAACATTCATCGCTGTATCAAAAAGCTGGGTGAAGACATCGAACGTTTTTCTTTCAACACCTGCATTTCAGCACTGATGATTTGCGTGAATGAACTCAGCGCCACCAACTGCCGTTCCCGTGATGTACTGGAAGCGCTGGTTGTCATCATGGCCCCCTTCGCGCCGCATCTGGCCGAAGAACTGTGGCATCGTTTCGGGCATGAAAGCTCGGTGGTGATGGCGCCCTGGCCGAAATGGGAAGAGCGTTATTTGAAGGAAAGCAGCAAGACCTATCCGATAGCCGTCAATGGCAAGCCCCGAACTGAAATAAGCTTTTCTCTGGACGAAAGCGAGGCAAATATTCGTGCCGCAGTTCTGGGGAATGAAGTCATTCAAAAATGGCTGGAAGGTCGCGAGCCGAAGAAGTTTATCTACGTGAAAGGGAAGATGATCAACGTGGTGGTGTAGTGCCGGAAAAGCTAGCCGGCATTGCATTCGCGACAAGAGGCCTTCCTTCGATTCGGAGCGAAATTCTTTTGGGAAAAAGAATAGCCGCCTAAATCACCTTCCCTTTCCATCGGCCCGAGCGCAGGTAGGAAAACCCGCAGATGAGTAGCGCCGTCCAGTACACAAATTCGGAGCCCCATGCCCAGGCAAGTCCCATGCGCGCACGCTCAATGATGAAGTAGCAATACAGCAGATAGCAGCCCACACAAATGATTTCGATGAGCAGGTTCACGTTCGTGTTTCCGGTGCCGATGACGCCATTGAAAAGCACCGAGGCAATGCTCATCATCAATGTTGCACTAGTGATGATGTAGAGGCTGGGCAAGGCCAGCGTGACCAGCGATTCATCCGAAGTGAACAAGCGCAGATAGCCGGTGGCATTCATCAGCAGCACACTGCAAAGCAGCACCCCCGTTCCAAAACTGAGCACGATAATCTTGAAGATGAGGCGCGGCACATCGCGGCTTCGACCCTGTCCGATGATGTTGCTCACGCTCATGTTGCAGGTCGTGGCAAAGGCCATGGTGGTTGTGCCCAGCACACCGAATGTGGGGCGCAGAATTTGTGAAGCAGCCAGCTCCCTTTCACCCAGATGCTCCACGAAAATGAAGAACACCTGCCAGCCTGCAATGGAGAAGAAGTACTGCACCACCAAAGGCAATGCAACACGCACCATTCGGCGAATGAGACGGAGGTCTAAGCTGAGATGTTCGAAAATGGGGAATCGGATATGCAGCTTCCGCAGGTAAAACAGCAGCCACATGACGCCCCAGCCGCCCATTTCAGCCAGCACGGAGGCCAGCGCTGCACCATTAAGCCCCATCGCCGGGAAACCAAAATGCCCCAGGATGAAACCATAATCCAGGAAGATGTTGAGCGATGTCGCAGTGAGCGATCCCCAGAGCAGGTAGGTGCTTCGTCCGGTAGAGATGTAGAAGGCGTTGGCAAGCTGCGTCAGCATCAGGAAAGGCAGGCCCCAGACGCGGATAAACAGAAAAGAAATCGAGAGATAGACGTGCTCTGCATTGTGCAGACTAAAGCCGAAAATCAAGGGTGCAAACCACATGCTGGCGATCATCAGCGACAGCGCCAGAAAGACGGTAAACATGCCGCCATTGGTCAGCAGTCGCGCAATGCCGTGATGGTCCTGTTGTGCTGCGCGCCGCGAAAACTGAATCTGGACCCCATTGGCCAGGCCATAGCCAATCATGGCCAGAATGAGGTAGTAAATGCCCGCCACGCCATTCACCGCCAACTCGCGTTCGCCCAGCTTGCCGAGGAAGTAGTTGTTGGTAAGATTGCTGATGATAGGGATGAGCAGGGCCAGCGCAATGGGTGCCGAAGTGCGGAGGATGTACCTGTAGGAAACAGAAGCCTGCACGGGAAAAAAAGGTGTGGCGTGGAGGATGTAAAAGTGATTTCAGGTATGCCTGAAAGCCGGTAGAAAAATGCCGTAGGCCGCTATCCGTAAAGGTTCCGGCGTCCTCTTAAACGCAGCTGTCGCGAATTTATTCTATAATTGCCGCTCCCCTGAAACATGGCATCCGACACGGTCGCGGCCCAGCGTCGCAGCTTTCACGCTAATGAGCACAACACCCTGCTGAGTGAGGTGGATTCTGTGTTGTGTGTGCTTCTTCCCAAAGCGGTTTTAGCAGCCGGATTCAACGCCGACGGGCAGGTCGTGGTGGCCCATTTCAATGCCGACCCCGCCACGAAAACCAACTGGGAACCTGACTTTTTCGAACAGCAGTTTATGGGTGAAACCCTACTCGGCGTGCCTCAGCAGATTCGTGCGGTGTTCGTCGCCAGCGAACATGCCCTGCTAATTCCGCAGTCGGTGTTTCATGCAGATGCCGCACGCCAATGGATTCAGAAGCTGGCTGCCGCTTCGCCCAATGAAGTCTTGCATCATCACCCAATCAGCCAGCCGGAAGCCAGCTATGCGTTTACATTGCCGGCACCCATGGACAAGTTGCTGCACCGCTATTTTGGCGCCACTCCGGTGCTGCCTCTGGCTCTGTATCAGCACCACAAGCCCACGAAGGCGCAATGCCTGATGCAATGCTTCGTAGCGGAAGGCCGCGCCTATGCCAGCCTGCATCAGAACGGAGTGCTGGCCTGGCAGCAACAATTTCCCTGTACAACCGCTGAAGACATCGTCTGG
>JAMIQN010000091.1:0-13192 GCA_035914595.1 Chitinophagaceae bacterium
GGCCGTGTTCAGCACCAAAAACATGATCTGGGCATCCGTAGCGCGGTCGCTGTCTTTGTTTAATTCCTGCAGCTCGTTCATGGCTTTCAGGCCGAGCGGCGTGGCGGCATTACCCAGGCCCAGCATGTTGGCAGAAAGGTTCATGGTGATGCTGCCATAAGCAGGATGGTCTTTGGGCACGCCTTTGAAAAGGGTGCGAAACAGCGGTGCGACGCCGCGTGCCAGCAGGCCGATGACGCCGGCCCGCTCACCCACTTTCATGACACCCAGCCACAGCGCCATGACTCCGGTAAGGCCGAGGGAAATTTCGAATCCGGTTTTGGCGGCGCTAAAAACTCCGTTGAGCATATCCGTCATGATATCGCCGGTGCCGGGCAGAAAAATGGCCTTGAATAGGCCGACCACAAAGCCTACCAGGAGCAGGGCAACCCAGATGTAATTCAGCATTGACGTGAAAGTAGGGATTGAAAAAATGCAGGCCGCTGCATAGGCCGGCAAAATAAAAGGGCTACCCGAAGGCAGCCCTTGCACTATGCCTTGCGGCACTCATTATTGCATCGAAGAATCTACGGGAGCCGTTGTAGGAGCGGGGTCCGCAGGAGGTGCCATCATGGTGTCGGGTGCAGCGCCGGTGCCATCGCCATTCAGGTTGCCTTCCGCAGGAGAAGGTTCGCCCATACCACCGCCCATATCCATCTTGCTCCATTGAGCCAGCCACTTGCCGTTTTGCTTCACGAGTTTCAGCGTCTTGGGGGAAGGGTCGCTGGACAGGGTGTATTCCACGGTGGCATTGTCACCATTGATAACCGGTTCTTTTACAGTAACCTGAATCTTCTTGGCTTCGTCTTTGGCGCTCTGCTGCACCATGCCGATCATGCTTTCAAAAGACTCCAGTTGCTTCTTGGTATCATCGGTCGAAAGCTCTTTGGCTTTCGCATAATCCATGTGATAAAAAGAATTCAGCCATTTTTCAGCTGTTGCCTTGGGGGAATTGCTCGTGCAGCCGGTGATCACAAGGGTCAGTGACAGGATAGCTGCGAGTGACAGGAGGATTTTTTTCATGCTTTTTAAGGGGAATAAAAGGGCCGGAAAAGGCCGGTGGGCGGCAAATCTAAGGCTTGTAGTGTACATCGCAAATCAGGCGCGCATGCCTTGGTGCATACAAATCATCCACACCTACATAGACCTTATCAAGCAACTTGGAAACGCTGAAATAACTGCTGTCTTGGGTCGCTTCTGTCACTGCTTTATAAACGAATTCGGCACAGTAAAGACGGTTGTTTGTCTTCAGATCAAAGTCCATGTCAAAAGGAATGCGCGCGCGCCAAAATGCCTGCACAATGCCATGAAGCCGCTGTATCTCGGCATTCGTCAATTGCAGGCGGGCAATGCCCATCCGTTCATTCCCTTTTGGGCTGAAAAAAACGCTTGCGGGGTCGCGCCGAAGGGCTGCATCGGGGTTGTCTTCTCCGCCAATACTATGATAAACAAAGGGCTGCCCCTTTTCAATGAAAACAATGCCGCAATGTGAATAGGCCTTGTTGTGTTGGTTCATCTGCCGCAGCATCACGCTGGTGGCATCGGCTCCGGTTCGGAGGGCCAGGTCACCATCATGCAGGAGCTGAATAGCGGAGTCAATGGCACGTATGTTTTCAGGGCGATTTTCCCGACGAAGGACCGGCTGCTCTGCCGATGCCTTTGCCTCTTTTGCCAAGTGAAGCCAGCCCCATCCCGCCAGGAAGATGACCACACTTACACCGCTGATGACCCACCACTTGCCGGACATGGCGGCAAATGTAATTCGCCAAAAAAGCGGGCATACCCAACCTTTTTCTAAAAGAACTCGTCTTTAGTGCCAGCCGGTGTGATAATCCCATGCCGGCAGCAAAATCTCCTATTTTTAAGGCTTAATTCCGTCAAGGACCAACAACAATGAAACGCATTTTCCTCCTCGTAGCTCTCGTCAGCGCCAGCTTCTCTTTTGCTTTCGCCGAAGGCAATACCAAAGCCGAAATCAGTGCAGCCATGACTGCCGGCCGAAAAGCCATGAACACGAAAATCATGGACCTCCAATCAAGCCTGAAGCATCACCAGACACAGGCTGCTGCCATTACTGTCAACGACTTGTTGGCCCTGATGCGCAAAGGCGTGCAACAAACACATCAGGATGCCGACCTGATGAAAGGTGCCGACCGCGACGCCCGCTTCAAGCACATGGAGTCCCTGGAGAACATCGTGATTAACTACATGGACCTGGCGAAAGACGTGCCCGGCAACAGCCAAAAGCTGGTAGAAGCAGCCCAGCACTTTGTGAAGGAATACAAGTAAGCTTCCTCCTCATTCATTTTTCGAAACGCGGCCCTTGAATCAGGGTCGCTTTTTTTTAATTGAAAAACACGGAAGGAAATGGCCGAAACGATGGTTGCAACTACAACACTGCCTTTTGCTTAGAAGTGCATGGTCCAGCCGAGCAGCAGCCAGGCTAATACGATGAAAGGCGCAGGAATCCGCGTGAACTGAAGCAGGCAAAAAGTGATGCCAATCACCACCAGGTTCGTCCAGTTGAACGTCGGTACTGAAATGGTTTCCAGCAACACGATGCCCGATGCCCAGATGATGCCTACCACGGCTGCATTGATGCCCTCCAATGCGCGGAAGATGATTACATGCTGGCGCAGATTGTGATATACCGGGAACAGAAAAAACAACAGGAGCGTGCTGGGCAGAAAGATGGCAATGGTGGCAATGAAACATCCGGCAATCTGCCAGCCGACACCATAGCTGCTCAGGCTCATGCCACCCACAAAGGCACACACCGAAAACACAGGTCCCGGTACCGCCTGCACCAGCCCATAGCCGGTGAGCAACTGCTCAGCGCTGATCCAGGTGGAGCGGCCCATGCTAAGCGGGCGGTTGACAAACTGGTAAAGCATCATCGCCAGCAAGGCCTGCCCGCCGCCAAATACGATGGTACCAAAACGATAAAAGTTTTCAAACAGGTTGAAGGCCCGGCCATGTTCCCATAAGCCATTTCGCGCCAGCTCGGACAACACACCGGCCACTACAAACAGGGCAGCAAAAAGCCAAAGGTTGACCCAGCGGATGGGCTTGGGCTTGGCGGTGTGCTCCGGAATGCGCCGGTTGGAAATATTGGAAAGAAAACCCGCCACGACCAGCACCGCCGGAAACACCCAGGGCGAACGGATGAGCAGCGTTGCGGCAAGGCTGCCCACCATGATGCCCCAGGTAGCCATGTGGCGTACACTGGTTTTCATCATTCGCAGCGCAGCGAAGCTTACGAAGCCCACCGACATCGGCTGAATGAAGGAGAACAGATTTCGGTTGAGTGCCTTCGCATCAATCACCAGCAGCAGGAATGAGCAGGCGCTCATGATGAGAAAGGCCGGCAAAATCCAAAGCCCGAGGGTCACCAGTGCCAATGGAATGCCGCCCCGCTTCAGCGCAATAAGCATGACGGTTTGCGTACTGCTCGGGCCGGGCAGCATATTCGCGAAGGCATTGTAGTCTATCAGCTCTTCTTCGGTGACATCCCGCCGGCGCTGGACGAAGGTCTTCACCATCATCCCCAAATGCCCTTGCGGCCCGCCAAAGGCCGTAAAGGAATAGAGCGCAACCGCTTTGAGAAAGGGAATGTGTCGCAGGAGCACCCTGCCAAAGTAGGGCGCTTTCCTATTTCAATCCGGCTTTCAGGCCTTCTGCATTTTCAAAATCTCATTACTCAGGAAGCCAAATCCGGCATCAGGAAAATCAACAAGACTATGCGCGCAAAGCATCGTCGTAGTGCGCTAAGTGTGCAGCAAAAAGTCACGCATCAGATGATGTGTCGGAGGACGATTCAGCACCCAACTGCAGGCCCGAAAAATGTGCACGCTCTACGAGATCTGCAGGGAGCGTCTTCTTGTTAGAGATGTGCAAGGCCCGCAACTGTTCGGCCCGCATGATCAGATTTCCCTGCCCGGTCTTAAGCTGGCCAAAGCTCTGTTCGTAGGCCTTCTGTGCCGTTGTAAGGGCGTTGCCAACCTTAATCAGGTTTTCGACAAAACCAGCCAGCTTATCATAAAGCGCACCCGCCTGCCGGGCTATTTCATCGGCATGATCATACCGCTTCTCGCGCTCCCACAAGCTGGCTACCATCTTGAGAAAGGGCAGCAGATTGGTAGCGGAAATAATCAATACCCGCCGGTCGTAGCCGTACTGCCACAGGCCCGGATCATGCTGTAAGGCACTGATGTAGGCACCTTCCACCGGCACGAACATGAGCACATAGTCCGGCGTGCCACTCACCTGGTCGTAGGGCCGCTTATGCAAGTCATCCACATGCCGTTTCAACGCAGTCACGATAGCCGGCAGGAAGGCTGCTTTTGCTTCCGCGTCGGGCGCATTGCTCATATCCCAGTAGGCATTCAGGCTCACTTTAGAATCAAGAACAAGGTTGCGACCACCGGTGAGATTGAGGATAAAATCAGGGCGATAGGCCTTTCCGTCCTGACTTTGGCTACTCACCTGACGGCGATAATGAATACCTTCTTGAAAGCCACAGAATTCGAGGATACGCTCCAGAATGTCTTCACCCCACTGCCCCTGCTGCTGGGTGTTTCCGCGCAACGCGGCTGTCAATCCCTCTGCTTGCTGACTGAGCGTCTGGCTGCTCCTGTGCAGCATTTCAATTTCCTTTTGCAGGGAGGCCTTCTCCTTTCCTTCGTCGGAAAAATGCTTGCCCACCTCCTCCTGAAAATGTTTGATCTGTTCACGGAAGGGTCCCAACATTTCTTTCAGTTTGTCTTCATGTTGCAAGCCCAACTGCCGCGAATTATTGTCGAGAATAGTGGAGGCGATGAGCCGAAACTCCCGCTCCAGATCGGCGCGCGTGTTTTCGATGAATTGCTGTTGGGCCTGCAGACGTTCATCTTTGCCGGCCAGGGTTGCTTCAAGTCGGGCAAGCTCCCGAGCCGCTTCCACGGCCGATTCCTGTGCTTTTTCCAACTCAGTTTTCAACGCATCCCGCTCCCGGCCCAGCGTCTCATGCAAGGCTTCGAGGCCTCGCCTGCGCGATTGTGCAACTAACCACGTGATTACCGAAGAAAGGGCCGCAGCTCCTACTGCAATAAGCAAATACATCATACCATTTGGCTTTCGTAAAAAGGTACGCCGGCTCAATGAAGCGAGGCTCTTAATAATTGTACTTCGCGCCCCAGCGTTCCTTCAAAAAGGCCCTGAGCTTTTGTTCGGCCGCACTTTGCCCGGGCTCAAAAAGCTTGGTACCCACCAGGGCTTCCGGCAGGAATTCCTGCTCCACAAAATTGCCTTCATAAGCATGCGCATATTTATAGCCGGCACCATAGCCAAGGTCTTTCATGAGGCCGGTCGGTGCATTGCGGATGTGGAGCGGAACGGGCAGGTCGCCGGTTTTTCTGACCAATTCCTGCGCCTGATTGATGGCCACATAAGACGCATTCGTCTTAGGTGAACAGGCCAGGTAACTGGCGCATTGCGACAGGATAATTCTGCTTTCGGGCCAGCCGATGAGCTGCACGGCCTGAAAGGTGGAAGTGGCTAACAGCAAGGCATTCGGGTTTGCATTGCCAATGTCTTCTGAGGAGAAGATGACCATCCTCCGCGCAATGAATTTGGGGTCTTCGCCGCCTTCCACCATGCGCGCCAGCCAATAGATGGCCGCGTTTGGGTCGGAGCCCCGCAGCGATTTGATGAAGGCTGAGATGATGTCATAATGCTGCTCACCTGCCTTGTCGTAGCGTGCACTTCTGGATTGAGCAGCCTGCTGCACCCGCTCATTAGTGATGCGCATATCGCCGTCCGGCAGGCTGTTGATGGTAATCTCCAGCAGGTTTAAAAGCCGCCTTGCATCGCCCCCGCTCAGTTGTAGCAGAGCCTCCCATTCGACCGGCTCTGCATGGCGCGATGCCAAAATGGAGTCCCGCTCTAAGGCCTGCCTCACCACGGTCTGCAATTCATCGCGGCTGAGTTCTTGCAATACATACACCTGACAGCGACTCAGCAGGGCTGAAATCACTTCAAAGGATGGATTCTCGGTGGTGGCGCCGATGAGGGTAATGACCCCCTGTTCTACCGCAGCCAGCAGGCTATCCTGTTGCGCTTTGTTGAAGCGATGAATTTCATCAATGAAGAGGACGGCACCGCCTGCCTGCTTCGCCTGCGCAATGACGGCGCGCACCTCCTTCACTCCACTGTCAATAGCGCTGAGGGTAAAAAAGGGACGTTGCACTGCATGGGCCAGGATGAAAGCCAGAGTAGTCTTGCCCACACCCGGCGGCCCCCAAAAAATGAGGGACGGAAGCTGCTTCGACGCTACCATATTCCACAGTACCCTGCCCGGGGCCACGAGATGTTTCTGACCGATAAATTCTTCAAGACGCTGCGGGCGCATGCGCTCGGCTAAAGGGGCGATGGGCGTGTTCATAGAACAGATTTCTTCTTGAAAAAAGAGCACAAAAGCAATGCGCAAATTAGCCAGTGCCGTGACGGCCCAAGGGCACTTTAAAGAGGAAGACACTGCCTCCTTTTGTACCCGGGACACCTACACAGAGACCGTACTTTTGGCAGGATGCTACGCAAATTGATTCTTGCCGTCCTGATGCTTTGCACCCTTTCTGCATGGGCTGATAAGCGCAATAAGAAAGCGCAATCCGCCTCCTCAACGGTTAGCTCAGACACCATAGACTATAAGAAGCCGGGCAGCCCTCTGCCTCCGATCCGGCTGGTGACGGCGGAGAAGAAGGTGATTACCAATGCAGACCTGCACCACCGCGGCAACCTGTTTGTCATGCTCTTCAACCCTACTTGCGAGCATTGTGAGGATATGACCCGGACCATCGAAGCCTCTATCAGTTTGTTTCATCATTCCCAGATTCTACTGATGGCCGCCCCCATGATGGGCCCTTATCTGGAATACTTCGACAAGACAACGCACTACACTCAGTTTCCATCCCTGATTACCGGTATTGACAGCGCTGATTTTATCACGAAAACTTTTCATTATCAGATGCTTCCTCAGATCAATATCTACGACAAAGACCAGCGCCTCATCCGCAGCTTTAGCGGCCTTTCAACCATAGATAGTCTGAAGCCTTACATCCAGTAATTTTTTGGAAAGGCCTTCTTTCCGGGAACCTGCCGTTCGTCCATTCCTTCCTCGTCAAGACTTCCGAAACCCAGGCCTGAAAAGGCTTTGCGTAGCACGTACCGCTGCATCTTGAACCCCGGGAACCCTCCTCTTACCTTCATCCCATGATTGCGCAGGCATCCGTTCAGGAAGTGCTCAACCGGGCCGATATCGTGGAGATCATCGGCCTGTCGGTGCGGCTGAAAAAGCGCGGTGCCAACTACATCGCCAACTGCCCTTTTCATAGCGAGAAGACGCCGTCCTTTTCGGTTTCAGCCAGCAAAGGCATCTACAAGTGTTTTGGCTGTGGCCGCGGCGGTAATGTGGTCACGTTTGTGGAGGAGCATGAGAAGCTCAGCTTCGTCGAGTCCATTCACTGGCTGGCTGACTACTACAAAATCGAACTGGAAGAAACGGAGCGTAGTCCGGAGCAAATTCAGACGCACCAGACGGAAGAAGCCCTGCGCATCCTGAATGAATTTGCTACCCAGTTTTTCAGTCATAGCCTCAACGAAACTGAAGAAGGACAAAGCATAGGCCGCTCCTACTTCCGCGAACGCGGACTGCGCCAGGAAACCATCAACACCTTTCGGTTGGGCTATTGCCCCGAATCCGGTGAAGCCTTTTACCGCGAAGCGAAATCCAAAGGACATAGCGACGAACTGCTTCAGAAAGCAGGTCTGGTCAAAGAGCGCAACGGCCACCACCACGATACTTACCAGGGCCGCGTCATCTTTCCTATTCATGGCAATACCGGCCGGGTGCTGGGCTTTGGTGCGCGCGTGCTACGCAACAACGACAGGGCGCCCAAATACGTCAACACACCGGAGAACGAGATATACATCAAGAGCCGGGTGTTGTATGGCCTCTACCAGGCGCGGCAGGCGATGGGCAAGGAAGATGAATGCCTGCTCGTCGAAGGCTATCTGGATGTGATTTCCCTGCATCAGGCGGGCATCCAGAATGCGGTGGCCAGCAGTGGCACCTCTCTTACCGAGGATCAGTTACGCGCTATTGGCCACATCACGAAGAATCTGACCATTCTCTACGATGCCGATGCGGCAGGCATTAAGGCGGCCCTGCGCGGGCTGGACCTGGCGCTGAGCCAGAGCTTTCATGTGCATCTGGTATTGCTGCCTTCCGGCGAAGACCCGGACAGCTTCGTCCAAAAGCAGGGCAAGGAAGGTTTTCAGGAATATGTGAAAGCGTACCGCCAAGACGTCATCAGCTTTCGTTCCTCCATTGGCTTGCAGGACGCCGGCGATGACCCGGTCAAGAAGAACAAGCTGGTCAATGAAATTGCCGAGACCATCTCGCGCATCAACAAAGCTGAGGATTTCAGCCTGCAACAGCACTTCATCCACCAGGCAAGCGTGCAACTGGGCGTGGACGAAGGCGGCATGGTTACGCTGGTCAACAAGTACCTGCGCGAGCGACTGGAAGCAGAAGCGCGTAACCGCCGAAAGACCGATACTCCGATACCGGAAAGTCCCGCTGATGAAGGCTCCGAGCCGATTGCCCCTACTACCCTGCCTACTTCCGAACGGCAGGAATGGGCCTTACTTCGGCTGTTGATGGAAAGCGGCAATCTGCCATATGAGGGCGAAAAATCAGTGGCTGAAGAAGTGGCTGAGCGCGTAGATGCCGAACTCATAGAAACGCCACTCGCCCGACGGATGTATGAAGCATACTTTGCGCATTCGGCAGGCATGTCGCAGGCAGCGGCGATTGCTTTTTTTGTGAGCCACCCCGACCCCGAGCTGCAGCGCCAGACTGCCACCCTGCTACATCAGCGCGATGAGGTAAGCCCCAATTGGAAGGCCCTGCACGGCATCGAACTGCCCAATATTGACACCGTGTATCTGGCAGATGCAAACAGCACCCTTTCCTATTTTGAACTAAAAAACCTGGACAAAATGCAGGAAACGCTGATGCAGCAAATCAGGGAGGCACACGATGCCGATGAAATCCAGCGATTGCAGATTAAGCACCTCGCCCTGGCAGATATGAAGAAGCATATCGTGGCGACACGAGGTACAGTGGCATTGCATCAATTGCAGAAGTGAAACAACTATGCGCGTCCTAATGCTCGACTATGGAAAGCGCCGCACAGGCGTTGCTACGACCGACCCTCTGCGGATTATCGCCAGCTCGCTGGGTATGGTGGAGACGCCTAAGCTGATGGATTTTCTTCAGACCTACTTCAGCAAAGAAGAGGTCAGTCAGGTACTCATCGGCTACCCGCTCAATCTGGATGACAGCCCTACACACGCCACGCCGCTGGTGGAAGGATTTATCCGGTCCTTCAAAAAGAAATTCCCTCAGATGCCCATCGCTACGGTGGACGAACGATACAGTTCGCGCCGTGCATCGCAGGCTATTGCCGGCATGGGCCTGAAGAAAAAAGACCGGGAGCGGAAGGGTCTCATTGATGAAGTGAGTGCCGTCATGCTGCTGCAGGAATGGATGGAGGGAAACGCCTCCTGAAAGGCATCGCCGACGAAGCGGCTACCTTTGCCGCATGGTTTTACCGGTTATCGCATACGGCCATCCGATTCTTAGAAAGGTAGCGCAGGACATCACCCCGGACTATCCGGATTTGCAACAACTCATTGCAGACATGTGGGAGACGATGTACCACAGCCACGGCGTAGGTATTGCAGCACCCCAGATTGGCAAAAGCATCCGGCTGTTTGTTGTGGACACAGAGCAGATCGTGCGTGATTTTGACGCAGAAGACAAGGCCGATTATCCAAACGAAAAAGGACTGAAACAGGTTTTCATCAATGCAGAAAAGATGGATGAAACCGGCGAGCCCTGGGCCTATAATGAAGGCTGCCTGAGCATTCCTAAAATTCGGGAAGACGTGAAGCGGGGCGCCGAAGTAAAGCTGCGCTGGCTCGATGAAAATTTTCAGCCTCACGAAGGAGTGTTCAGCGATATCACCGCCCGCGTCATCCTGCACGAGTATGACCATATAGAAGGCAAACTCTTTATTGACTACCTGACGCCCGTGAAGAGGAGGTTGATTCGGAAAAAGCTCGACGACATCTCCAGCGGCAAGGTGCGTGTGGACTATCGTATGGTCTTTCCGCAGGCCGGTCGGCGCGTGATGGGTTAGTGCGTATCAAATCACTACCGACTGCGGGCTGACACCGAGGCTTATCAAGTCTTTCGTAATAGACTCTGTAAAACTTTCCGGCCCGCAGACGTAGAAGCGTGTATTGAAGTCGCGTATGGTTTCCACCAAGAATTTGTGGTCTATCCGGCGCTCACGAAAGCCGATGACCCCCTGGCGGGTGAAGACATTGACATATGCCGGCCCCAGCATCTTGAACAGTTCATCTTTCAGGATAATATCGTCTTCACTCTTGTTGGAATAGATGAGCCCCACCTTGCGGAGATTATCGGTGAGGTAAAGTGCGCGGAAGATGGAAATGAAGGGCGTGATACCCGTGCCGCCTGCCAGAAAGATGCCAGGCCCCTTGAACTCGATTGTTCCAAAAACGTCGTGCAGAAAGAGGGAATCCCCCTTGTTCATCTTCCCCATCTGATTTGTGACACCTTCATGGTCATCATAAATCTTGATGATGAATTCGAGGTAAGGCCAGTCATTGAGGGAGGTGAAAGTGAACGAACGAACCTCCTGCTCCCAGCCCGGCTCATTGATGGAAAGGTGCGCCGACTGTCCCGGCCGATACACAAAATCCTTGGGCTTTTCGAGGACGAACCTCTTTACATCATGCGTTACGTAGTCGGTGGTGAGAATCTGTAGAGCCTGCATGGGTAGCGGAGTGGAGCACCTTTCAACTTCAGGAAACATTCCCGGAAGAGGTGCCCGGCAAATGTAATTTTCTATGCAAAGCAGCCTCGCCGTTCTTCAGAAATCTGCTATTCCAATCTTAAAACATCGCCGAAATCAGCTCGTCCAGATGGATGTTGCGGAAGTGCTTTTCGATAGGAAATGGCGCCAGTTTTGCCCGCAGGGCTTCCTCCTGATGCAGCGTGTTGCGCAACGCTTCTTCTATTTCCGTGATGCCTTTCTCTGAAAAGAAATCGCCGAAGATGCGCGCCTGTTCAATGACGCCATTTTTTACATCCAGATTCATCTCCAGCAGACCTCCTTCCGTACGAATAGCCTTTTTGAAATTGTAATCCGGCGACTTGCCGAAGTTCCATTCCTGCGTCGCGTATTTCTCATCACGCAGCTTTTGAATCTGCCTCTTGTCTTCGTCAGAGAAAGTATACATCCGCGCATCGGGATGAGTGGCGATGACATGCTCCATCAGCAGGCGGGTAAAGGTTTCCAGGCTCACGGGCTCCTTTAGATGCTCCGAAATATTGGTCACTCTTTTGGGGATAGACTTCACGCCTTTGTGCACATACTTCACCGGGTTAATGCGAAGCGCCTCGCTCACATTGCGCATCTCTGAAGCAAAGAGCAGGCAGCCATGATGCAGGATTTTATTCTTGTAGATATGGGCTGCATTTCCTGCAATCTTCTTCCCGTCAATCATCAGGTCGTTCTTGCCTTCAAAGCGGGCATCTGCTCCCAATTGACGAATTACTTCAACGATGGGGCGTGTGAACTTTTCAAAATCGGAAAGGTTGGAATCCTTGCCGGACTGGGTGAATGAAAAATTGAGATTGCCGAGGTCATGATACACGGCACCGCCACCGGAAAGCCGACGCACCACAGCTATCTTATGTTCCTTGACGTAGTCATAATTGATCTCGGCAAGCGTGTTCTGATATTGCCCTACGATGATTGCATTGTCGTTACGCCAGAGCATGAAACAATCCTCATCCAGATGCTTGAGGATATACTCGTCGGTTGCTACGTTGAAATAGGGGTCAGTGGATTCGTGATAAATGCAAAGCATGAGTAGAAAATTCGTTGGTAGAGAAGCGACAAAATTGATGCAATTAAAAGGCTGCCGTTTTTAGGAAAGGGAAAGCCGGCAAACAAAAAAAGAGCGCCGGAGAACCGGCGCCCGGAAGTGAATCAGTATGTCCCACCAAAAACCTTTGACCAAAAACCTTTACTCCAAAATCCGGGACATCCACAGGCTGCCTTAGCCTTTCACTTTCACAACACGCACTTTCCAGACCTCCGGACCTTTCTCCAGATATTCCCAACGGAAAGGCTCCTTGCTTTCTGCCTCCATCTGGTAGTAGAGTGGCTTCGGGTCATGGTCGTTGATAAATTCAAAAGCCTCACCGGGCTTGATGTCTGCAAATGCCTTATAGAACATCTCGTGCCTTTCCGTCGGCGGATAAGGCCGGATGTCAAATTCGTTGACTACAGAAAAGCCATCATCGCCCAGGCCGCTACGATCCTTCTTGGTGATGTGCACCACATAGTCGTTTGCTTCTTTTTGCTTGTAGATCCAGGCATGTTGCCCTTCAAACTTCTGGACGAAAATGCCATGAATCTCGGAGGGGTCTTCGCTGGCGATTAACTCCATCGTAGTGCCCTGCTCCATCATGCCGTAACGATGAAATACGACCTGTTTCCAATCTTTCTTGTCCACCTTCCGCAGATCAATCAACGTAGCAATATCTGTGAACTCACGGCCTACTGAGGCTTCTGTGCGGGTCACTTTCACCTTCCATTCGCGGCCACCGCGATTGAGATATTCCCAGCCCACCACATCGCCATAAATGGAGCGAAACTCATAGAAGAGCGGCAAGGGGTCGTGGTCGTTGATGAAGGTGAAGCTGTGGCCTACGGGCAGCTCTTTGAACATCTGGATCAGCATCTCATGCCGCTTAATGGGTATAAACACCCGAACGTCCAACGCTTCGTTAGCCGCTATTTCCTGACTCATAATTTTTCCGGATTTGATAAAAAACGCCGCATACAACGGCCTTTCGCGGGCAAAACTAAACCTGCCTCAAGGGGGGCTTTTTTGAATTGCGGAAAAACTGCCTGCCCGATTTTGATAAGAGCGGACGTTCAGGATAAGTGCAGCAACGAGCCGCCTTACTTCTTTCTGAAGAAAATCCGAACCGGCACACCGCTAAACT
>JAMIQN010000092.1:0-2061 GCA_035914595.1 Chitinophagaceae bacterium
CGGAAAAGAAAGACGTGTACACCAAGATTGAAGAGCTGATTCACCACTTCAAGATTGTGATGGGCGAGGTCAACATTCCCGCGGGCGAAGTGTATCACTGTGTGGAAGGCGCCAACGGCGAGTTGGGCTTCTACATCATCTCCGATGGAGGCCGTGCACCGTACCGGCTGCATTTCCGCAGGCCCTGCTTCATCTACTATCAGGTCTATCCCGAAATCGTGAAGGGCGGATTGCTGAGCGATGCCGTCGTCACACTTTCCTCCCTCAATCTGATTGCCGGCGAGATGGACGGTTAATCATCCGGACGAGACAGGAATTTTTCAAAAAAAAGAGCAGCAGCAACCATGATTCAATTTTCTGAAGAGAAGCTGGCGAAGGTGAAGGAGATCGTCGCCCGATATCCGGAAGGCAAGCAAAAGAGCGCCCTCATCCCCGTACTCCATTTAGCACAGGACGAGTTTGGCGGCTGGCTGGATGTGCCCGTGATGGACTACGTGGCCGGCCTGCTTTCGCTAAAGCCCATCGAGGTGTATGAGGTTGCCACTTTCTACACCATGTTCAACATGCGGCCCGTGGGCAAGTATGTGCTGGAAGTGTGCCAGACAGGGCCTTGCATGGTGTGTGGTGCCGATGAAATCATTGAACACATCAAGACAAAACTGGGAATAGAGCCGGGCGAGACGACCCAGGACGGCCTGTTTACGCTAAAGCCTGCCGAATGCCTGGGCGCCTGCGGCTACGCACCCATGATGCAATTGGGTAAGTATTACAAAGAGCATCTGACGAAAGAAAAAGTAGATGCCCTGCTGGACGAATTGCGCGCCGCCGCCCTCAACGAAGCATAGCCATGAGCCCAAAAGCCGACACAGTGCAGGAATACCTCGACGGACTGACGCCGGAGCGCAGAACCGCCGTGGACCGGCTGTGTACCACCCTGCGCCAACACCTGCCCGATGGCTTTGAAGAGCGGATGAGCTACGGCATGATCTCCTATTGCGTGCCGCACAAGACCTACCCTGCCGGCTATCACTGCGACCCGAAGCAACCGCTGCCTTTCATCTCCCTCGGTTCCACCAAAGGCCACATTGCCCTGCACCATATGGGACTTTATGCGGACAGCAAATTGTTGGAATGGTTTACCACCGAGTATCCGAAGCACTCAAAGGCAAAACTCGACATGGGAAAAGGCTGTGTCCGCTTTAAAAAGCCGGAGGCCATTCCATTCGAATTGATCGCTCAACTGGCCGGCAAGATCACGCCGCAGCAGTGGATCGAGAAGTATGAAGCGGCGTTCAGACGGTAATTAATTGCAGACCTTTGCCAAAAGAAACGAAGTCATGGCGTTATCGCTCTTTCCGATGTTGACAGACGCAAAGGCATTGCCGGGTTACAAATTGAGCCTGCGCTATGAAGACGGTGTCAGCGGGATGGTCGACCTTTCCGGCTGGGTGGGTAATGGCGTTTTTTCTGCCTGGAATAACCCAGAGCGCTTTTTCAATTTCAGCATTGACAAATGGGGCAAGCTTATTTTGAGCGACGAAATAGACATGGACCCTGACGCCTTTTACTTGGAATTGATTGGTAAAACTTTCGAGGAATATGCCAGAGATCAGCAGGTTTTACGGGATCATCATTAAAATGTTCTTCGGAGACCATGTGCCTCCGCATTTCCACGCGGAATATGGAAATAACGCAGCACAAATTAGAATTGCCGATTTTGGCCTGGAGCAAGGCTGGCTCCCTCCGAAGGCCTTAGCGCTTGTGGTCGAATGGGCAGCCCAGCACCAAGCCGAACTTTTGGAAAACTGGAAGTCGCTTTCTGAACAAAAAAAGGCCGACTTCAAGAAAATAGAACCATTGAAATAATGTCCGTCAAATTATTATTAGAGCACGATAAAAAAGAAGGCATCCGCTACTACGATGCCTGGCGCAAAAACGGCGGCTACCGCGCGGTAGAGAAAGCCCTCAAAATGTCGCCCGAGGAAATAGTGGAAGAGGTGAAGAAAAGCGGCCTTCGCGGACGCGGTGGCGCCGGCTTCCCCACCGGTATGAAATGGAGCT
>JAMIQN010000093.1:0-2774 GCA_035914595.1 Chitinophagaceae bacterium
GGCTGGCAGCCGCATTTTGAGGACGTAGATCACAACCCTTATCTCGCTGATTTTTATCAGGACATGCAGCGCTGGAGCTTCAACCTCCAGGTCTATTTTCTCAACCATCGCCTGCAGCAATTGCTGGGCATCCGCGCCGGCGGCATGACTGTGATTCAGGACCGGACCATCTACGAAGACGCACACATTTTCGCGCCCAACCTCTACGATATGGGCCTGATGACCAAGCGCGATTTCGATAATTATGGCTCTTTGTTCCAGACGCTGACCCAGATGGTAGAGGCGCCCGACCTGCTGATTTACCTCAAGGCAAGCATTCCCAAACTCGTGGACCAGATTCAGAAGCGTGGCCGCGATTATGAAGAAAATATCCGCCTCGATTATCTGAAACGCCTCAATGGCTTTTATGAGCGTTGGATTGAAGGCTACCACGCCGGCCCACTGCTGGTGGTGGATGTGGATGTGCTTGATTTTACGACCCGAGAAGAAGACCTGGCCGATGTGGTGCGCCGCATAGATGCCCAGCTTTTTGGGCTGTTTTAGGGCCGGAGCAGTGATATGAGAAAGCCACCTTGAAGGGTGGCTTTTTTGTTAGATTTGAATACCTACGAATTTTCTCCAAAACCTTCAAACGCTCATTGCCTTATGTTTCGGATGATTACTCCATTTCTACTGATGTTTTTGATGATTTCCGGAGGCAGGGCCCTTGCCCAAAGCTGGCAATGGGGCCGGGCGATTAGTTGCGATTCGGGCAATTTAGTTCTTCCGGCACTTTCGCTTTCATCGCAATCCGGTGGTGGTGTGTGCGGTATGGCTACTGACGAGGCCGGGAATGTGTATCTGTTGCAGGGTGTCGGCAGTGGCCATTTGAAGGTGGCGGGCCAGTCGGTGGGCGGATATGGTGGCGCCGATATTTTACTGACGAGTTTTAGCTGTGAAGGGCGATATCGGTGGAGCCGCGTGATCGGCTGTGCAAGTGATTCGAATGTGACCGTTTCGGTAAAGGCCTCGGGGGAATCGGGGGTGTATGTGGCTGGGCAGATGAGTCTGGCGGGCCCGTCGGGTGGCCATTTTGGGAATGATACCGTAATCACCAATACCAACAAGACCATGTTTTTGGCGAAGTGGGACACGGGCGGCAATTTTCAATGGGTGCACCTGCCGCAGCCGGACACGATGAGCCATATCAGTGCCTGGAGTTATAGCCGGCCTGCCGATATGGATTTGGGCAGCGATGGCAATATCTACCTCTTATCCTGCCTTAGTCCGGGTGCGTATGAAGGTGGCCGTTATTTAGTCAGCAGCTTTGGCGCTCATGTGCTTAAATACAATAGCCAGGGGCAGTTTTTGGGCGGGGTGACTCTGCCCATCACACCCAGGCCATTTCCGTATCCGAGTCAGTTTATTTACAGATTATGTGAGAGCCGGATTCGCTTCGATGGGGCCAATAACAGGATGATAGTTAGTGGCCCTTCGGGCGCAATGGGTGCAACGACAATAGCAGGCACTACACTTGGAGATGGAGTTTTTTTCGTTGCAAGTTTTAATGCTGCCTCCGGCTCCTTGAACTGGCTTAAGGCTTCTAATCCGATACGTCATACACCGCAACCCACTTCCAATGTGTCTTCGTTCGCAGCGCCGGCACTGGATGCAAAGGGCAATGTTTATATACTGGCGTGGGGCGCAGACAGTGCCTATTTCAACGGGGTCTTATTCCGGAATGCCATGCGGAATGGTAACAGTTTCGTAATGAAAATGGACGTCAATACGGGCCAAAATATATGGACAACACAAAATCACTATTCCATTGATGGCACATTAGCAAATTCCAGTATTGCCTACACGAACAACAAGCTGGGTATCACAGGATTCTATTCAGATAGCCTTATCTACCCGGGCGGAGTGGTTACCAACAACCCGCCGACGGATACCAATGATGCCTTCATCATGCAGTTGGATGCGGCCACGGGCGCAGTGCAAAAAGTGACAACCCTTACCGGCTCTGCCGATGTTAAAGGGTGGGGTATTGCCGCCGATAGGCGGGGCAATTTCTACCTGTCCGGCTCCTACAATGCTGCTGCGCAAACAATTGGCACTGATGCGCTCACGATAGACAACTACCACAATTTTTTCGTATCCAAGTGGGGCTGGTCCAATTGCACCTGTGTGCCGGTATCGGCATCGCTTGTAAAGGCTGCGTCAGCGGGCCTGATGCAGGCTTTCACCTACACGGGCACCGTGGCAGGGCTGGATAGCGTGGTTTGGGATTTTGGGGATGGCAGCCGCCAGAAAGTAAGCTCCGGCTTTGGGAATACAGTCCTGCACACCTATGCGGCCAATGGCCTGTACACGGTGTGCGTCACGGCCTACAACGAAAGTTGCGGAGGCAGCAGCCGTGCCTGCCTGAACCTGCCTTTGTCGGTAGGAGCCTACTCCGGGCTGGAGGGCGTGCAGGTGTATCCGAACCCCACCACAGATGCGATTACGATAGAAGGAGCAGCGGGCAGCCGGCTGGAGCTGATGAATATGCTGGGTCAGCCGATAGCTCATTATCGCGTGGAGCAGGCGCGTCAGAGCTACAGCCTGCGCTCTTTTCCAGTAGGCATCTACATGCTACGGATTACAGATGCTGCCGGCCACAGCGGAGTAGTTCGGGTGAGCAGGCAGTGAGGCGGCAATGCCTTTTGTCGGCTCCCAGCGCCTACAACCGCCGCCTGGCCTGCAACATGCGCGGGTTGCCCTGCATATCCTTGCGCACTTCAACGTGCTCATAC
>JAMIQN010000094.1:0-3955 GCA_035914595.1 Chitinophagaceae bacterium
CATGAATCTTGCCATGCACCGGCACCGGCGAATGCACCAATTCTGCTCCGAAAAACATACCCAGCGCCTGATGGCCGAGGCAGATGCCCAGAATGGGAATGCGCTGATGAAAATGTGCGATGGCATCCAGCGTAACGCCTGCCTGCAGCGGGGTTTCGGGGCCGGGGGAAATAATGAGGCGCGACGGCCTCAAAGCTTCCAAATCCTGCACCGTGACCGCATCATTGCGCAGCACCCTGCAATCTCCGCCTGCCTGCTGCAGGTAATGATGGAGGATGTAGGTGAACGAATCGTAGTTGTCAATGAGGACCCACATGGCTGGAAAGGTTCTGATTGACGCGATCAAAAAACTGCGACAAGTCTTCAAAAACGTGCTTCGCAAAGGGCAATAAATCGCCCAGCTTGTCGAACACCCATGGCGCAAAAGGTGCCAGCCATTCATAAGTCTTCGACTTCACGATTGTCTCGGGTGAAATGAGGTGTGCCTGATTCAGCAGCCACAGAATCGTGCTCCAGACAAAAGCACCCAGCACCGCATACAGCGCCATCCCGCCGAGACGGTCGAAGATGCCAAGACTCAGCGAGCGCAACGCCGATGCCACAGCCTTTGCCAACAGGCGAACCACCAGCAGCACCGCCACGAAAATCACAATCCAGGAAATGAGTTGTGCCCAGGCAGAGGTTACCCAGCCGTGCTCCATCATCCAGCCCGCTACAAATCCTGAAAGCTTCAAAGCGGCCAACATGCCCAGCACGATACCCAGGAGGGAGCACAGGCCTACGATGATGCCGCGGCCCCAGCCACGCAGCATAGCCAGCCCTATGATCAGCAGTCCGATGATATCAAGCATGTGGCAAAATAGGCTGGTCTTTGCGAAGCAATTGGACGCGTCAAATATGCCCAAATTCAGGCTGAAATAATGAACAGGTCCGTCGTTTTTCATAAGAGAACAGGCTTGCTCAGGCCTGTGCCAGCAGGGCTTTCACCACATCGGCGATAGCCTTGCCTTCTGCCTTTCCGGCCAGTGCCTTGTTAGCCGCGCCCATCACTTTGCCCATGTCGGCGGGCGAGGATGCACCCAGTTCTGCAATGATGCTGCGCACTGCTGCCTGTAGTTCATCTGCACTCATTTGCTGCGGCAGGAAGCGGCTGATAATTGCCAGTTCTTCTTCTTCCTTTTTCGCAAGGTCTTCGCGCTTCTGGTTTATAAAAATCTCCAGCGAATCTTTCCGCTGCTTGGCCATGCGCTGGAGCATCTTGAGCTCATCGGCTTCGGTGAGCACCTCCTTTGCGTTGGCGGAAGTTTTTTCTTTCAGGATTTCTGCTTTGATCGCGCGCAGGGTGCGCAATGCAGCTTCGTCTTTTGCTTTCATGGCCGTCTTCATCTCGTCCATGATTCTTGCTTCGAGCGACATAATGAGTGTTGAATTTTTCTTGTAAAAAGAAGAGTCCTAATCCTAACACAGGACCGGGGCAGGCTTCAAAATTGAAGGAACTCCTGGCGGCAAATGCAGGCCCCGGATCAGGCGGGAGGTGTGTTCATGGCTTCTACAGCCTTCTTGTGAAAGTCCTTGGCGAAGCTCTTCAATTCCGAAGCCAGGGCTTCATTGCGGGTAGCGCGCTGATAGGTATCGGCCATGCCCATGAGACTTTGATAGAAGAAATCGGCCATTTCATCCATCATCATTTTTTTGGTCCAGAGGTCAATGCGGAGGGCGTGTTTTTCGGTGCCGTCCCAAAGGCCAAGCAGGATGCCTTTTGCTTCGGTGGGCTGCTCCACGCCGCCTTCTGGGGCGGTCCATTTGATGGTTTCGGGCATGCGCTCTTCATCGAGTGACACCCGGATGTTGATGTGTGATTCTTGCATGAAAAAAGAGTAGGATAAAGCCTTTTCAGGGAGTTGTTATTGCCCGTCTGAAAGACCAAAACGGATTGCAAAAGTGCAGCGGAAGGCGTTATGAGCATTCCTCAAAAACGATGTAGTGTGCGGTAGCAGTCTTACCGACGCGACCGGACCTTGCCCAATTGGCTCACGCAGGCTACGATGTCCTTTGGCAGGGGCGCCTCTACCAAAATCTCTTTACCTGCTTCATTGACGAACTGGAAACGATAGGCATGCAGCGCCAACCGGCTCAGCAAAGGGCGTTCTTCTTCGGTGTGCTTTCCGAGGTTGAAATTCCGTTTGATGGCTGACAGCAGGAAAGGCTTGCCATCCCCATAAATCGAGTCGCAGACGATAGGATGCCCGATGCTGCTCATATGCACGCGAATCTGGTGGCTTCGGCCCGTATGAATCTGCCATTGCACCAGCGAAAAAAGGGACCAGCTTTCCACCACTTTGTAGTCAGTCACAGAGGGCTTCCCCTGTTTTGCAACCATCATCTTGCCGGGTTGGGCCGGGTTGGGGGCAATGGGTAATTCAATGCGACCGCTATCCGGCTGTGGACTGCCCAACACAAGGCCTGCATAGAACTTACCCACCTCGTGTTGCTCCAGCAGGCCTGACAAAAAGCGATGCGCCTGCTCATGTTTTGCGAAGGCGATGAGGCCGCTGGTTTCGCGATCCAAGCGATGAACGACAAACACCGGCTGCTTTACTTCCGCCTCCAGCAGTCCGCGCGCCGATGGCAACGATGGGTCATAACGATCGGGGATCGAAAGCAGCCTTGCCGGCTTGTTGACGATGATGTAGTCGTCGTCCTCGAAGAGCCGTTCCAGCTTCATTGCTTTTTATTTTTAGGCGCTTGTTGCCCTGCGAACCATTCGCGAAGTGCTGCATCTTCGGCATCGCGCATCTGCTGTTTTTCATGAACCGATTTATCATGAAGGCCGCAGAGATGAAGGGCTCCATGAAAAATAACGCGATGCAGTTCCTCCTCGTAGCTCGTCATGAAATGCACCGCATTTTCCGCCACTCTTTCGGTTGAAATATATATCTCAGCAATTAACTCCGACGGCTTCTCGGAGAGCTCAAAAGTGATGATATCCGTGAGCGTGTCGTGGTCGAGGAATTGGAGATTGATCCGATGCAATTCTTCATCGGTGCAGAAGATGTAGCTGAGCTGAATTTTGTCGGCCACACGGCGGGAACGAATCAGGGAATCCAAAAAGCCGCTGAGGGCGCGGCGATGGCGCAGCTTGGCATCCACGCCCTGCTCAAAAAATCTTGCTGACATAAAATCAAATGAGAATGGTGGAAGGTCAGGCCTGAAGCTCCACCCAGATATTCTCTGCTTCTCTTTTGCGGATGCTGAGGTAATAGCCGGCTACGGAAATGGCCATTGGATCACCCATGGGTGCAATCATTTCCACTTCAATCGGCTCACCGGGCATGCAGCCCATTTCCATCAGTGTGAGTCGGAAGTCCGTATCCACGTGCTCCCTGATAATCGCCTTGCCACCGGCTTTCAGGCGGGAGAGCTTCACCATTTCCATGGCGGCAAAGTTCGTGTAAAGGCAGCATCTGCAGGGCTTTGTTCCGCCGCGATTCCGGATGTAAAACCCTAAAGAATTCAGTAAGTGATGTGGAAGATTTCCGTCTAAGCCTGGCTTGCCAGCACATCGGCAATGTGAATCGTTTGCATGGCCAGTCCCTGTTTGTCTATGTAGCCCTGAATGTGCATCATGCAGCTCACATCGGTAGTGACCATGTATTGTGCGCCGGTTGTCAGGGCACTTTGCACCTTGGTTTGCGCCATGCCCAGCGAGATGGAATCATACTTGACAGCAAAGGTTCCGCCGAAGCCGCAGCAGGTTTCGCACTCGCCCATTTCGATCAATTCAAGCCCTTTCACTTTGCTCAACAATTGGCGCGGACCTGCTTTAATACCACATTCCCGAAGGGCGCCGCAGGCATCATGATAAGTCACCTTCGCCGGGAAAACGGCACCTACATCCTCCACTTTCAACACGCCGGTCAGGAACTCGGTGAACTCAAAAAGATGTTGCTTCAAC
>JAMIQN010000095.1:0-8979 GCA_035914595.1 Chitinophagaceae bacterium
TTTGAGTCGGCAGTTTTCAACCATTTTTCAATCGCTTTGTCGAAGCGGTCGCGGCTCAGAGGTTTGAGCAGATAATCCACGGCATGTGCCTCAAAGGCATCCATGGCATATTGGTCAAAGGCCGTAGTGAAAATGACAGCGGGCGGCTCATCCAGCAGTTCCAGCATTTCAAATCCGCTAAGCCGTGGCATTTGCACATCCAGAAAGATGAGGTCGGGATTGTGTTGCTGAATTGCTTTGAATCCCTCAAAACCATCACCACAGTCGGCCACTACGCTAAACTGCGGATGGTTTGCCAGCAGGCTGGTCAAAAGCTGGCGGGCCAGCGGTTCGTCGTCAATGAGGATGACCTTGTACATAGAAATTGCTATTGAGGGATGAGCAGAGTCGTGATAAAAGAATCGTTGGCGGGGCGGGCATCGAGCAGGTCTTTGCGGGCATAAACGAGCCACAATCTGCGACGGATACCTTCGAGGCCGAAGCCGGTGCCACCTGATGGTTTGAGCGAAGGGTCAAAAGGGTTTTCGATGTGAATCCGAAGCAGGTCCGGGCTGCGCTCGATACGCACACCAATGGTGACCACGCCGGTCCTTCCATACACTGCAAAACGGATGGCATTTTCCATCACCGGCTGCAGCAGGAAAGGCGGAATGCGGGCCGGCTCCTGGCCTTCCTCCACCGACCATTCGATATGCAGCCGATCTCCAAAACGGACGGCTTCAATCCACAAGTATTGGCGGAGATAATCCAGCTCTTCATCCAGCGGAACCAGCTCGCTTTTTCCCTGCCGGACGGCCGTTCTCAGAAAATCTGCCAGTCGGCTAATCATCTCCGTGGCCTTGTCGGGGGCTGTAACGGCAAGTGCTGCCACAGCATTCAGGCTGTTGTAGAGAAAGTGTGGTTGCAGTTGTTGCCGTAGTTTGAAAAGCTCGGCTTCTTTCAGCAGTGCCGCAGCATCTTTCTGCAGCGCAAAACGCTCGCGGATTTCAACGATGCGGCGTTGTTGTGCTTCTGTCACACAAAACAGCAGCAGGAATGCCGGATACAATACCCAAATCAGCGGCTGGCTTTGGTCTAACCAGGTGGCGATATGCAGCATCTCGGCATCGCTCATCAGGACGTTGCGCGCAATGCCGTGCAGAATTGCCGCGATAATTCCGAAGAACAGGCCGGTCACGGTTGCATATCCCAAAATGCCCACCTTGGTAGGGTAGGCATTTACCAGCAGCATGGCCGGCAGGAATGTGAACAGAAGGGCAAGGGCAATACTCAAACCCTCCTTCAGCGCAAGGGCGCCGGTAAGAGGACTCGTTTCAGCGAGAATGCCGGCAGCAAGCAGCACGACTCCGCCAAAGATTGCCGGAACGAGCCACCAGATTTTCTTGCTGCCTAACATGCATTGAGGGGCTTAAAAGCTTTTGATTTCGATGGAGCCGAAGCTGCAGGAACCGCGCAGGATAAGGAGTTTGGGAGCAGTTCCGGTATTTGTGGTGCGCATGGAGCGCTGGTCTTCGATGCTGCCCAGCACCGGCTGAATTTCATTTTGTAAATCCCAGTGAGAAGGAATGATAAGTTCCAGGCCGCCGAAGCTGACGTTGATGTCCAGCACCATCGGTTCCTCGCCTCCTTCCGCACCATTCAGGTTTAGCTCAACGCCTGAAAACTGGACGCGCACGGTACCTCCTTTGAAATTGCGGGAGGTCACCACCTCTTTACGCCCGCCAAACATGGCATCTACACGGATGGTGTCCACGTCGGGGCCGTTGGTGGTAGTCGTGTCTCCGGGTTTGCCGGAGCCAAGGTCTCCCATTCTTTTCGGCCCAAACCGGGGGTGCGGGTGCCTCGAAAAAATGATGGATGCGCCCACTACTACCAACAAGGCGGGCCACACTGCCTTCGTCGAAGAGATGCCGTTGGGTAGCGTGAACGGGAACATATAGGCAAAGCCAATCAGCATCAGCACCAGCCATCCCGGGTGGCTGAAACCGGACCGAAAGCCGACCAGCAAGCCAATGATGATGAGTGCCAGCGGCCATCCGAAGACAGAGCCTGCAAAGCCGGGAAAGACGAGCTGCAGGAGCAGAACGGCACCTATCAGAAAGACGACAAGTCCAAAAACCCGACGACCTCCGCACCGCCGCCGCGCACAACGGCGATCATAATCACAACGCCAGTTTCGGCGCTGATGTCTCCATGCTTCCCGTTGCTTCCTCCAATCGTCCCGCTGTTGTTTCCAGTCTTCCCTATTTGGCTGCTGCCAGTTTCCCTGCGAATCCATGATGCACTTGATTTTTGGTAAAAATAGTTCTGCACAAAGGCCTCAGGCTATTGTAGGTAGGTCTGATGCCGCTGCTTATCGGTAAGAAAAGAAATCAAGTCGGCAAGCGTGGCCCACTGAAAGCAGAAAGGCTGCTCCGTGATGCACGAAACAGCCTTTGCTCAGTATCAGAAAACAGTTCTTAGCTATTCGCCTTAAACTTCTTTACAGCTTCCGTCAGCTTGGGCACTACTGTCATGGCATCACCTACAATACCGTAGTCAGCAGCTTTGAAGAAAGGCGCTTCAGGGTCTTTGTTGATGACCACAATCGTCTTGGAGCCATTGACGCCGGCCAGGTGCTGGATCGCGCCTGAAATACCCACGGCGATATAGAGGTTCGGGCGAATGGTGCCGCCCGTCTGGCCCACATGTTCGTGGTGCGGGCGCCAGTGGCTGTCAGCAACAGGGCGCGAACAGGCCAGACTGGCACCGAGGGCTGCAGCAAGGTCTTCGAGGATACCCCAGTTTTCAGGGCCTTTCATGCCACGGCCACCGCTCACTACCAGCTCGGCTTCTGACAAAGGCACCGTGCCGGAAACCTTGTTGGTCGCAGTGGCTTTCACGGCAAAATCTTTTTCATCAAAAGCAACGGAGAAGGCTTCAACGACAGCGGTTCCTTCACCGGCTTTCACCGGGAAAGTGTTGGGCGTCAGGGTGATCACCTTCATGTCGCTGTTCACCTTCACGTCGGCAAATGCCTTTCCTGCAAACACGCTTTTACGAACCACAAAGCCATTGCTCAGATTGGGCTGTGCGATAGCGCCTGCCACCAGACCGGCGCCCAGGCCTGCAGCCACGCGGGCAGCCACCATGCGGCCCATCACGTCGTGGGTAGCCACAATCACTTTGGCAGATTCCTGACGGGCGGCTGCGATGAGCGCCTTTGCGGCAGCACGAACCCCAAACTGATCCAGACGGGCATCAGCGACGTGCAGCACTTTGGTAGCGCCATACTTGCCGAGTTCCTGAAGTTGGCTATCGGCAATGGTGCCCAGCACAACAGCGGTGGCGGTGGTGCCCATAGCCTGAGCGATGCCTGCGGCATACTGAATGCCTTCGAGAGATTTCTTTTTGAAAACGCCTTCAGCGTGTTCAGCGAATGATATAACGGACATGGTTCTGTTTTAAAAATTTGGAGGGTTTGAAAAAGGAGGAAGGATGAGCCGTGCGTAAAGCGCGATGTGCTCATTCCATGCTCCTCAGGTTCAGATCACCTTGGCATCGCTGTGCAAGGCCTGCACCAGCTCGTCCACCTGGTCTTCCGTGAAGAGCTTTACGCCGGTTTTGGCGGGTGGCAGTTCGTAGTGTACGATCTCCGTCAGCGAGGCGGAACCGCTGGCCGGAACGACCTTCAACGGCTTGGTGCGTGCAGCCATGATACCCCGCATATTGGGGATGCGGGCCTCAGCCATTCCCTTTTGGCAGGAAACTACCAGAGGCAGGCCGGCTGCATCCACTTCTTCACCGCCTTCAATCTCGCGGCTTACACTCAGGCTGCCGCCATTCACCTCCAGCTTGGTTGCAAAGCCTACATAATCTGCATTCAGGAGTTCGGCGATCATGCCGGCTACAATGCCGTTGTTGTAGTCAATGCTTTCTTTACCTGCGAGGATCAGGTCGTAGCCGCCGTCCTTGGCAAAAGCGGCAATTTCAGAGGCGATATGGTAAGGGTCATTGCTGTCTGAATCAATGCGGAAGGCTTCGTCACCACCGAGGGCCAGGGCTTTCCGAATGATTGGCTCGGCATCCGCCTTACCTACAGTCACCAGATGCACCGCTGTGGCAGTGCCGGCTTCTTTGAGTTCCAGGGCGCGCACCAGAGCATACCATTCATCGTAGGGGTTGATGATCATAGTGACGCCGGCTGTCGCGAATTTGGTATCGTTATCCGTGAACGCAATCTTGGTTGTCGTATCCGGAACGGGGGAAATGCAGACTAAGATTTTCATAATTGCGCGGCGAAATTACAGGAAGTGAAGGGAAGGGTATTCAGACATGCTTCGCCTAAGGCATGACAGTAATCAACGAGTCTTTCCCTTGAAGGGGCTTCCATTCTGATTCGTATCCATTTTCCAATTCAAGCCGTGCTTTTCAAAAAAAGAAAGGCCCGCCCCCTGAATGGTGCGAGCCTTATTGCTTCTGTTTTTCAGCACTCTTAATGGTGACCGGCTGCGGCTTCCGCACGAATCACGTTCAGCGCCCCCCCCGCCTTGAACCATTCTATCTGATGTTCGTTGTAGGTATGGTTCAGCATCACGGCATCGCTGGTGCCATCGGCGTGGCGCAGTAGCATGACCAACTGCTTGCCGGGCGCAAAGTTGACCAGGCCGGTGATGTCAATGACGTCGTCTTCTTTCACCTTATCGTAGTCATCCTTGTTGGCAAACGTGAGGGCGAGCATGCCTTGCTTCTTCAGGTTGGTCTCGTGAATGCGGGCAAAGCTTTTCACCACAATAGCACGCACGCCCAAATGGCGTGGCTCCATGGCAGCATGCTCACGAGAGGAGCCTTCTCCATAGTTTTCATCGCCCACCACAACGCTGCCAATGCCGGCCCCCTTGTAGGCGCGCTGCACCTTCGGCACTTCATCATACTGGCCGGTAAGCTGGTTCTTCACCTGATTTGTCTTCATGTTGAAGGCGTTGATGGCACCGATCAGCATGTTGTTGGAAATATTGTCCAGATGGCCGCGATACTTGAGCCAGGGGCCTGCCATCGAAATGTGGTCGGTCGTGCATTTGCCATAAGCCTTGATGAGGAGGCGCAGGCCGAGGAGTTCCGTGCCTTCCCAGGCTGCGAAGGGGGCCAGAAGTTGCAGTCTGTCTGAGATGGGATTGACCACCACTTCCACCTTGCTGCCATCTGCGGCAGGCTCCTGATAGCCGGGGTCTTTTACATCATAGCCATTGGGCGGCAGTTCGAAGCCGGTAGGCTCGTCCAGCATCACTTCTTCGCCCTTGCTGTTCTTCAGTTTGTCGGTTAGGGGATTGAAGCTGAGGCTACCGGCGATGGCAAAGGCCGTCGTCAGTTCCGGAGAAGCAACGAATGCGTGTGTGCCTGCATAGG
Organism: Chitinophagaceae bacterium; assembly: GCA_035914595.1. Classification (GTDB taxonomy): domain Bacteria; phylum Bacteroidota; class Bacteroidia; order Chitinophagales; family Chitinophagaceae; genus UBA1952. The sequence continues at coordinate 5,386 of JAMIQN010000095.1, forward strand.
AGTCGTTGCGCTTTGCAAAATTTCGGTTGAAGGAAGTGACGATGGTGTTCTTGCGTTCGGGGTCGTCAATATGGCGCGCCCATTGACCAATGCAGGGGCCGCAGGCATTGGCCAGCACCATGCCGCCGAGGTCGGTGAAGGTCTTGAGATAGCCATCGCGCTCCACGGTAAAACGAACCGTTTCGGATCCGGGGGTAATCGTATAGTCGCTGGTGGCGTGGAGGCCTTTGGCAAGGGCGCCGCGGGCTACGCTGGCAGCACGGGAAATGTCTTCGTAGGAAGAGTTGGTGCAGGAGCCGATCAGTGCTACTTCCACTTTGTCCGGCCAGCCATGTTCCTTCACGGCAGCAGCCATTTGGGAGATCGGTGTTGCGAGGTCGGGGGTGTAGGGGCCATTTACGTAGGGCTCCAATTCATCGAGGTTGATTTCGATAATCTGGTCGTAGTAGAGCTCCGGATTGTTGTGTACTTCTTCGTCGGGGCGCAAATGCTCCATAATACCATCGGCGAGGTCTGCAATTTCCGCACGGCCTGTGGCGCGGAGATAGTCAGCCATTTTTTGGCCGTAGGCAAAGAGTGAAGTTGTAGCACCGATTTCCGCACCCATGTTGCAGATGGTGCCGCGACCTGTGCAGGAAATACCGTCTGCACCTTCCCCGAAGTACTCCACGATAGCGCCGGTACCGCCTTTCACCGTAGTGATGCCGGCCACTTTCAGGATGATATCCTTTGGTGAAGCCCAGCCATTCAGGCGACCGGTCAGCTTCACGCCAATCAGCTTCGGCATTTTAAGCTCCCAAGGCAGGCCTGCCATGACGTCCACGGCATCGGCACCGCCCACACCAATAGCGACCATACCGAGGCCGCCGGCATTTGGCGTGTGGCTGTCGGTGCCGATCATCATGCCGCCAGGGAACGCGTAATTCTCGAGCACCACCTGGTGGATGATGCCTGCGCCGGGCTTCCAGAAACCGATTCCATACTTGTTGGAAATGGAGGAAAGGAAGTTGTACACCTCAGCATTGACGTCCAGAGCAGTGTGCAGGTCCTTGTCGGCACCCACTTTTGCCTGGATGAGGTGGTCGCAGTGGACGGTGCTGGGCACGGCCACTTTACTGCGACCGCAGGTCATGAACTGGAGCAGTGCCATCTGGGCGGTAGCATCCTGCATCGCCACGCGGTCGGGGCTAAAGTTGACATAGTCGCGGCCACGTTCATACGCATGAGTTGGCACCTCGTGCATATGACTGTAAAGAATTTTTTCAGCGAGGGTAAGAGGGCGGCCTACCAGTTTGCGGGCGGCGGCGATCTTTTCCGGCATGCCAGCATAGACACGGCGGATCAAGTCAATATCGAAAGCCATTGCGAAAAAGGGAATTTTTTTGAAAACTGCACGAAGGTAACCTAATGAGGGCAAGGGGCGTGGCTACAAAAAGCCTACAACATCATGCCTACAACCGGCATGAAGAATGCCCTTAATACCTCTGCCTTTTCTGCTTCATGCTTGCGCAAAAAGAGTAATGCAGGCTTCGGTTTTTCAAACTTTCAATAGCCTTCCTAATGATTCGTATCGGCTGCAGCATAGGTTGCAGGAAGCGGATAGCCCAGGCCACGCATGATTCGCTCCAGGTCCGGCTCATCTTCCGGGTGGTACCGGCGATTGAGATTGAAGCCATGCAGCCTTGCCCAAGCCTGCCATTTCATTGCTGTAAAGTCACCTTTGAAATCGGCGAGCTGGCTGTAGATATTCAACCCTGTTTGACGGGCCACAAGCTTTATCAGGAGCACACCCTGGGTTTCGTTGAGGCTGACAATCTTGTCTTCAAATCGCTGCCGCACAAGGGCTTCCTGCTCGCGAACAAAATGACGGCGCTCCCGGCCATGCAATTCCGGCAACTGCCGGCTCAGATTATTGAATAAGCGTGTCGCCTCCTGAACGTAGGGCAGCACAGTGGTGACGTAATACCTCATCTGGTTGTAGTGATAGCGATCCACATCATTCGCCCAAAGGCGTGTATCATGAAGATTGTAGGTAGGCAGCACCACGCGATAGATGGTGTCAGATTGCTGCGCAAAAACTGTATCGGTAGTAGCCATGCTGAGCAGCAGGATGAGAAAGAGATGTTTCATCGAGGCCCTAAAAAGCAAGGATTGTACCAATCGAATTTTCGAAGGAGCGCTTTCATGAATGGCAATGTTCCTTTTCCAAAAAATTAATCGCTGAAAAGCGTTTGAGCCTGCTCCAGACTGGCCGGGCTGCCGGCATCCAGAAACTTGCCGCCACTATGGTTAAAGGCCTGAATGCAGCCTGTCGTCATCGCGTCGAGATAGACGTCAATGAGTGAGAACTTCCCTTCCCGGCGAATGCCCGACAATAGTTGGGAAGACACGATTTGCACACCGCTGAACGCAAAAGCTGCCCCCTGTGAGCCTCGCAATTCACCCGTCTTTTCATTGCGCCAGCCACAAAGGCAATGGTGCTGGTCGAAGAGCAGATAACGCGATGAAGTGCGCTGCATGACGGCGAGTGTCGCCAATGAATTTTGTTGTTCGTGGGCGGCAATCATGGCTGCCAAATCCAGGTTGGTGAGCACGTCCACATTCATCACAACGAAGTGAGATTCGTTTTGAAAGAAAGGCGCGGCGCGCAAGAGGCCTCCTCCTGTTTCCAGCACGGCATCTCGTTCATCGGAGGTGGTCACCACGCTACCCCAGCCCTTGCTTTCATGAATAGCCTGCTCAATCTGGTCGGCAAAATGATGAACGTTGACAATGACTTCACGGATACCGAAACGCTGCAGGTAGCGGATGTTCCATTCCAAAAGCGTCTGGCTGCCGATGGGGGCCAATGCTTTGGGATGATGATGGGTGAAGGGTGCAAGACGGGTGCCCAGACCGGCAGCAAGCAGCATGGCTTTCATGGCCGCAAATGTGAGGCTTAATAGGCACCTTTGCCGCCATGTTCAATCGCTATTGGCGCGCCTATCCGTGGGGGATGCAGTTGTTGATGTTCTTCCTGACCATCTTCACGCTTTACTCCTTTGGCAGCTATCTGGTGTTGACTATAGTGCCGAAGGCATTTCATGTTTCACTAAAGGACTTGCTGGATTTAAGCGCAGCTTCTCCCCTACAACAGATTAGGGCGGGACTGAGTGCACAGGCTATTTCACACGCATTCAGTTTTGCCATTCCGGGCTTCATTTTCGCTGCATTTTGCCATCCTCGCCTGCGTGAATATCTGGGGCTTCGGGCACCCGGCAAGCCACTGCACTGGCTGCTGACAACGGGCATTATGCTGAGTCTGGTGCCCGTGTTTTTGTGGGGCGAGGCCTGGTCTATGCAGCACTTAAAATTTGGGGAATGGGCACAGGAGATGCAGGCGCAGAATGACCGGACGATTGGGGCATTCCTGAAATTGCACACCCCGGGCGATTTGCTGTTTTTGTTAGGAACCCTTGCCGTATTACCTGCCCTTGGTGAAGAGGTACTTTTCCGAGGCATCCTGCTGCGATTGCTGCATTCGCTGGGCCTACGCAGGTACAGACTTTTTTACGGAGCCGAGAGTAAACTCACTGATGCACAGACGACAATGGT
>JAMIQN010000096.1:0-4188 GCA_035914595.1 Chitinophagaceae bacterium
GCTATTGACACTAAATCCGTAGCCTAATCCCCTATCGGACGACGAAAAACCAAAACGATAACCAGGATAATCAACGGCTCCGGCAACTGCCATCCGTGAATTATCACATCAGCTAATAAATCATGACTCCTGCTGAAAAATCACAGGCGATAGAAGTACTTAAGGAGAAATTCTCCCAATATGACAACTTCTACGTTACCAACACCGAGAGCCTCACGGTATCTCAGGTGAATGCGCTGCGCCGTACCTGCTTCGAGAAAGGCGTTGAGATGAAAGTGGCTAAGAACACACTCATCCGCAAGGCCCTCGAGTCTATCAACAACGAGAAATACAGTGGCCTGTACGAATCGCTGAATGGCGTTACGGCCCTCATGTTCTCCAACTCGCCCAAAGAACCCGCCGTTATCATCTCTGATTTCCGCGGTGGAAAGGGTACCCTGCCGGCTTTGAAGGCTGCCATCATTGGCGATGACATCTTCACCGGCGACAACCAACTGGCAAGCCTTAAGGCTATTAAGAGCAAGAACGAACTGATTGGCGAAGTCATCGGCCTGCTGATGAGCCCGATCGGTCGCGTTATTGCCGGCCTGCAACAAAAGGCTGAAAAAGAAGGCGAAGCAACACCCGCAGAATAATGCCGTCATTTTGTAGCGGGCTTCCAACGCTGCGACAATGAGACAGCACTCTTCTATACACCAACCACATCTTCAAAACCGATAAAAAAAATCATCATCATGGCAGACGTAAAAAACCTCGCAGAACAACTCGTAAACCTCACCGTGAAGGAAGTTCAGGAACTGGCTGACTTCATGAAATCTGAATACGGCATTGAGCCTGCTGCAGTTGCCGTTGCAGGCCCTGCTGCCGGTGGCGCTGCTGCCCCCGCTGCGGAAGAAAAGACCGCTTTCGACGTCATCCTGAAGAGCGCCGGTGCTTCTAAGTTGGGCGTTGTAAAGGTGGTTAAGGACCTGACCGGCCTTGGCCTGAAGGAAGCTAAGGAACTCGTTGACGGCGCTCCCAAGCCCCTGAAGAACGGTGTTTCTAAGGCTGAAGCCGAAGACATCAAGGCTAAGCTTACAGAAGCCGGTGCCGAAGTGGAAATCGCTTAATGCGAACATTCCGGAAATGTTTCAAACCGCAGGCCTCGTGCCTGCGGTTTTTTTGTTTAGAATGGCTCAGCAGAATGATAAAGCAGGGTACAAAAGCTGGCGGGCAATACAACTCATAAGAACCTTTCAAGACGAAATAATCCAAATAAAATAATGCTGCATATTCAGTGTTTCGCTACTGAATGTTCTTTACAGCTATATTTGTATCGCCGTACCACAACAAACGGCCTTTACAAATGGAAGATTTAATAGAACGTTTACAGGAAGCCAAGCTTCAGGTAGCCCGCCTCGAAAGTGAACTGTGGGCTCGCATGCTTTCTTGCTGCGCAACCGGCAACATGGGTGCTCAAGCCGCCCCCCAAGAGAGCTACCTCCCCACCGGCCCCGTACCGACGGACTATCCCCAGCACGGTACCTGGAGAAGCAAAGTGCTTTACATCCTGAAAGAAGCAGGCGCTCAAGGCAAGCAACGCGGCGAAATCCGCCAACTGCTTCGCGAACGTCATGCAGGCCCCTGGCAAGAACCCGCCATTGATGCTCAACTGGCTCATATGGAGAAAGAAGGCAAGGTGCGTGTGGCGCGTCTTGCCGGTCGGAATACTTACTTCCTCGCAGGCGCATAATCAATCGCGTTACAAATCCCGGAATCCACTTCCCTATCGGGAGGTGGATTTTTTTATGCCATACATTGTAGATAACAAGCGTATTCTTAGGCGCATTTGGCTGTCTAAATACTCTTGACAAGGCAGTCACTGAAGACAATCGGACAATTCATCCTACAGAACGCCAATACATTTGCGCTACTTAGAATCAAGTGCTTCCTTGCGGCTTTTCTTTACAATTTTCCTGCTGATACTCTGCGATATAAGTGCCGCGGCACAAGTCCTGCGTTTACGTATTCTCGATCAAGAAAGTCATGCAGGAATTCCCTTTGCCACAATTCGGCTGGGGCATAGTAATGAAGGTTTTATCGCCGATATGGATGGCTTTGTCCTCCTCCCTGCAACGATTCGTGGGCAACCCTTGCATATTTCTGCGCTCAGCTATGAGCCACTGAATCTCACCTCAATCACAGACAGTATTGTTTATCTGGCACCTCGTCAGGAATCTCTGAAGGAAGCAGTGGTGCGGCCCAATGAGGACGAAGCCCGTCGCATTCTGAGGCGTGCCTTAGCCCACCGAAACGAGCATAATCCCGAACAGTACAATTGGTATCAGTGTCATGTGTATTACAAGATGGTCGCGGATGTGGCACTGGCGGATACCGGCGCCAATTCAGACACATCCAAAGAGGTCCAATCCATTCGGGATTTCGTTGCAGCCCAGCACATGCTGGTGTCGGAGACCTACAGCCGCCGCAGCTACCAGCGCCCACAGCAGGTGCAGGAGGATATTCAAGCCACACAATTTTCAGGCTTTAAATCGCCGCTCTTTGCCTCCCTTGTGACTGATATTCTACCTTTTCATTGCTACTCGAATTACCTGCATCTGAATGGACGAGATTTCCGAAATCCACTTAGTCCAGGTGCCGGCCAATGGTATCATTTCGGGCTGCACGACCGGCTCCTTCAGGGTGGCGACACCTTATGGATGATTTCCTTTTTCCCTAAAAGAAACGGCGATGTGCTACGCGGATTTCTCTACATCACCAGCCGGGGCTATGCCGTCACCAACCTGAGCGGAACCTGGCGGGATACCGCGCTGGGAACGGCTTTACGCATTGAGCAACACTATACTCAGGTGCAAGGAAGATGGTTTCCCCAAGAATTGAATTATGTGGTCACCATACCCCTCTTAAAAAGCAATTCCGGGTCGCCCAAAGGCGGCTACTTGGTTCGCATGGAAGGGCGTTCCCATATTGACTCCGTTACTTTTCAAAAGCCACAAAAGTTCAAGTTTGATAAAACCCACCCCACCCGCCTTCTCCCCAATGCCGGCAGTATGGGAGATAGTGCGTGGCAGACATTTCGGGCGCAACCTTTAGATGCCAAAGACCTGCGCACTTATGTTTTCATGGACAGCTTCATGACGGCAACCCATGCCGACCGATATGTGCCTTTCATGAAAAATCTCTTAGACGCGAAAATTAGGATGGGCCCGCTGGACTTAAACCTTGACAGGCTCTACCGCTACAATAGCTATGAAGGAAGTCGCTGGGGGCTGGGTCTGCAGACGAACGATCAGCTTTCCCGAAGGGCCTCCATTGGAGCATGGGCCGGCTATGGCAATCGGGATGCGGCCTGGAAATGGGGCGGCTTTGCAGAGGCCTATTTCGACGATTTCAAGGAAACAAAACTGCGCTTTAGCTATGAGCATGAACTACATGACCCGGGCCGTATCTCCCTGCATCCTGAGCTGAATCGAGCCTATCTGCTCAACTACTTTATTCAGCGGGCAGACATGATGGATGCCTGGTCCTTTTTGTTTGAAAAACGATTTGGGTATCTGACGGCATCGCTGGAATGGCTTCAGGAAAACGTAAGCCCCCAATACCCTTATCAGTGGCATTGGGAAGGAAATGCGGGCACCGATTATTCCGTTGCCGAAGCACGCCTCCGCTTGCGATATGCCTATGCAGAACGGCGCGCTCCCATGCTTGGCAAATATTACAGCACCGGCACACGCTACCCGGTTTTATATGCAGAATTGGCTGCCGGTGAGACGCACATCGCGGGGAAGGCATTGCGCTATTACCGTACCGGCGCGGCAATGAGCTGGCAAAAACATCTAACCGGCATCGGCAAGGAGCGCTGGCAAATAGAAGCTGCGAAACTCTGGTCAGATGCACCCCTGCCACTGGGGCAACTTTTTGCTGCGAGGGGTATTCACAATGGAAAGTATCCAGTCTATCTGTTTGGAGGGATTCAGACGCTGACGCCTTACCGCTTCATGATGGATGGTTTTGTTTCTGGTTCCTGGCGGCATGATTTCGATTGGCGTCTTTATCGGATGGACTTTGGAAGCTTTGGTTCAATGCCCGGCCTTAGCCTGCAATGGAATGGGATCTGGGGCACTATCAGCCATGCCGGGGCACAACAGAGCTTCTCATTTCAGGCACCTACAAATGGATATTATGAAG
>JAMIQN010000097.1:0-8235 GCA_035914595.1 Chitinophagaceae bacterium
GGAGACGTCAATGTTTTTCAGATTGTGCATCCGTGCCCCTTTGATGAAAATGTCGGAAAGGGGTGGATGCGCCCGAGGGGCTTTTGTCTGTTTGCTGGCAGTCTGTCCATTGCCGGCACCATTAGACGATGAAGAGGCCGTTTTCGTCTGCTTCGGTTTTTGGGAAGGAGCTTTGGCAGCGCTGGTTTTAGACTTGGAAACAGACATGGCTAAGAAGGTCGCAAAGGTATCATGAATGCCTGCGGGCCTGCGAATGAAGAGCGATATCCGCACGTTGAGAAAAGCGATGTGAGAGGCAGGAAGGAGGGGGCAGTTAAGCGTTCGAAAACAAGGGGAATCCTTGCATCGCCAGCGTTTTCATTCGTTGTAAAATCCCATCATTGCGCTTTATTTTCGCCACAACTCCATTCTTTTTTCCTCTAATCACTGCCTTAATGAAATTCAACGCTACGTTCCTTGTCATGTCGGTATTGCTCTTGTGCGGCATCAGCACTGCCCGTGCTCAATCCGGCGGGATGCCAGGCTTTGTAAAGCAGCTTGAAATCGGGTACGGCTATTCCTTTTCCGCTGCCGACTACATCATCAAGGCCAAGGGAGTGGTGCCCGACGGAACGCGCACGGTGGACACTACCATTACCACACGCACCCACACGAAAGGCGGCATGACGGAAACATTTGGTACCAGCCTGAAGCTAAAACGCCTCGGTAAGAAAAGCACCCTCGCCCTGGGCGTGGACCTGGTGTACAGCGCTTACGTCTGGGATTTCAGAACCCCTTCCAGCGGTGCGCTGATTGATTCCGGATTCCGCTTCTACTACGACAACACCCTGCCTGCTTTTGACGGGGCCAGCTTCACGGCGGCCGGTATGATCACAGCCGATTTCAAGTTTGGTGTGGATGCCATGATGGACAAGATTTATCGTTGGGGCTGGACGATTGGTGTAGGTGTGCTACCCTCCGTCAGTGCCACAACAGCTACCGGTGTGGATGTAGATACCAAGTTTGGTGTACAGCCTGTTGTCAAAGGGGAAGTGGCCCTGCGTGGCCCCATCGTTGCGAAACTTCGCCTGCAATATGCTGTCGGAAACATATCCTTCATGGACGTTTCAGGCGATGGTATTGCGCCCGGCACTACACAGGAAACGAAGCTCACCGGCAAGAGCAATTTCACGGTTTCCCTGCTGCTGATGCCTTTCTCATTCCTCTATAAGACCAGCACCTGGTACAATACGTATTAGGCCGTTCATTCGGCTTCGAACCATAACGGCGACGGGTCATCCCAGTCGCCGTTATAGTTTATGGTCAGTTCCTCACCGGCAGCAATCGGGCGCATGGCCTGGATGCTCATGGCCTGCGCTTCATAGTCCATCACATACTCACAATTGGACCTGAAGGAATGGTTGTAGATCGGAATATAGCCGAGCGCCATACAGCAGTCGTTGCGGCCATCCGGTTGCCATTCAAAAATGTAATCGTGCAGCAGTGTCTGATCCAGCAATTTTCGCGCAGCGGCATCCATCACAATCACCGGCGAGCGTTCCACAATTTGCCCTTCGGGAATGGCTTCGTGCGTGAAGACACCCCTGCCCTTATTCCCTGAAACAGACACGAACAGGCACTCGGAAATGAAGAAGTCCACGCTTGAAAATTATGGGTATCGAAAGAGCTTGTTAGCCGCTTTTCAATAAAAAGGATAGGGCCTAAATTGCCGCCTAATTTTTTAACAACATCCTAAGTATGCGTCGAACGCTCCTTGCTTCCGTCCTTCTGTTTCTGGCATCGTCATCCGTGTTTGCACAGCAGTGGTACCCTGTACCGCATGGGCCACTGGGGATAGAGGTTGGGTTTTCTTACCCGATTGCAAATGCACAATACTCCTATCATGGCACCCGCTTCGACGAAAGCACCGGCATCCTGACGGACACGTCCTTCACTAAGAATACTACCAGCAGCCTGGCGTACAGCGCTTCTGTGGGGTATTCTTTCAACCTCGCACACCTGAGTGAAAAGAGCAGGCTGGCACTCAGCCTCAGCTACAATTATGGGGCGATGTTTTGGGATGGCAACTACTTCGACTATGGCATCAATAAGGATAATCAAACGCAGGTTCCGGACTCTATCAACATTCCCTTTTCGGGCGTCACTATCGAAATGGGCTTGCCTGTAGGCCTGGATTACAAATGGGGTTGTGATGCAATGCGCAGTAAGACCGAACGCCTTTGCTATGCACTTGGTGCTGGCGCCTACCCTTCCATGGACCTTACAGTATATCAGGATCAAGGAGGATTTAAGTTCGGGGTGCGGCCCTACTTGCGCGCAGAGGCGGGCATCTTCGCAGGCATCTGCTTCAAGCTGCGTGCTACCTATATTTTCGGCAACATCAACTACATCACAGACGGCCACGATCAGCCGGGCAACTTCGAGGAGATTTCATTTTCATCTAAAGGCACCACCGTTCTTTCACTGATCGTGATGCCGATGTCCTGGAAATTTTCGAAAGGCTGGTAAATACCACATTACTGCTTCTCAACCAAGCAACGGCTGCTTTTCTACGAAGCAGCCGTTTCTTTTTGCTGGAAAAGAGTCTGTTGCCGCGGGCCGGCCTGCAATGGCTTTCTATCACATCCAAACAGATAGGGCGCCATTTTGAGAGGAATGGCCCGGCTATAAAAAGGAGCTTCCTCTAAGCCTGAATCCGGGGCGGATTTCTTTGAGGGAAAAGCCTCAGCAAAATTGGAGAGCGGCGCTTACTGTCGTTCAATTTCCAGCTTCAATCCATCCAGGAAGCTGCCTTCGCGCGTTATAGGAACGTGCAAATGAATTGGCTCCAGACCCTTCATTCCAATGCGCTTCAACTGCTGCTCATCCACCTTAATAAGGTAATCGCCGGGGGTAAGCTCCATGGTGCTGAAATAGCCGTCACGGTCGCTGAGCATTGTAGTCACAAGGCTGCCATCGGCACGGAAGAAATCCACCTTGATTCGCCCAATGCCCCGACGCCCGAGGCTGTCGCGCAGGTAAACGGTACCGGAGGCTTCGGTCATCACCTTCACCGGCACTTCCACAAGGCGAAGCTGATTTGCCGAAACGGCAACGCTCATCGTCTTCTTCCGCACCTGCCAGGTAATGTTTTCAAAATTGTTCTGACTGATATCCACCAGATAATTGGTGTAAGGTTCCAGATCGAAAATGCGGACGACCGTGTCACGAGCGGAATATTCCACATGGCCACTATTGATCGTTACCCGCAGGCCGGAAACCCTTGGCTCATTTTCATCGCGGGCCCCATTGCCGTTGATATCAAGGAAGGGAGCGATGGTGATGCCGCCACGCCCTGCAGAGGAGCGATTGCGAAAACCGGCATAGTGCGTCTTCGGATCAAAGAGAATGCTGCCGGATGCTGCAACAGTATAGGCGTCAATATTGTTGTAACGACGGGCGGCTGCCGCAACGCGCGCCACGGAAAGATCATAGCGCATTCCCACACTCATACCGCACACCCCATTCAGCAGGTTTTGCTCGAAGTTTAAATTGAAATAGCCGCGATTGACGAAGTACTTCTCCAGCTCACACTTTACGGAAAGGAAGCGCTGGTCTTTGAAGCTATACTGTGCCTGTGGCATCAACGTGAGTCCCTTGCCGACTCGGTAGGCCAGCGACACATTGGAGTACACATAAGGGTCAAACCGGGGCGGATCCTGTTGGCCGGTTGAAACGAGATAGGTACTCACATTCGCACTGAAACGCCTGAAGGCAGTGGACAACAAAAGCTCTGCTCGGTCGTAGTCGGTGTATTGCGTAATGACCGCCTGACTGACGCTAAGGCGGGCCATACCACTAAACGAGCGAGTGGAGAATGGCATGGAAAAGCCCAGCTTTCGCTCTTCCAGAAAATTGAAGAGCAGGGCCCTTTGATTGGGATCATACTTCGTCCAGCTCAGCTCCAATTCGCCATTGCCGGGCAGCCGATAATTCAGCAATGCACTCGCCTTCACAGTATGCGTGTAGTCAGCCACCAGCATCAGGCGCGAGAACATGCGCATCGAAAGGCTGGCAAATGGCATATTGGCACCAGAGCGCACCGAGGAGAGGTATTCATTACCCGTGCTCAGCGTCAAAAATTGAGTGAGGCCATAACTCAGGCTGGCACGTCCATAGCGGCTATGCAATGAATCCTCCACCATGCCCGCAGTAGCTGTGTACTCCCATTCTTTTTTCGGAAGAAAATTGAAGGGCATCGTGATGTTGTCTTCCCAGTTCCTTTCTTCCCCGTAGGGGCCATAATAGCGAAGGCGAATAGACGAAGTGCCATACACAAGGGGCACATCAAAAGAGAAGAAACCGGAGGCATCTGCCTTCGTAAAATCTACCAGGACATTATTGACGTACAGCTCCACGGTCCAGCCCGGCTGCGTGAAGCGGCTCAGGCGATAGGTGCCTGCAGACTTGCGGTAAGTGGTGGGGGCATTAGTTATCTGCACACCTATCACGGGATCCACAATGCTGGCTGTGGAGCGCGTATAGATGCGGCCCACGCTGAGCTGACGCATCCACTCCCTGTCATTATCAGCATAGCGCCATTGAAAGAATTGCTGGCGTTGGTCGAAGCCGCCTACACCGTTGTAATTAAGAACGAGGTTGGCTTCTCCACCGGCCACAACGGCACCTACTGCAAGGCCCGCGCGCAGGTCATTCAGACCGTCTGACTGGTGAGTTTCCGTAACCGTCCAATCGGCAAAACCAAGATTGAAACGCGGGTAATTTCTTTTGATAAAAGTATCGGCGGTCACCTCGCCTTTCAGCCGGCTCAGGTTGCGGTGAAGCTGCGCCAATTGCAGTTCTCGAATGGCCGGAAGGTCCACACTGGCGCTCATTTTCACACTAAGGTTGGAAAATGCGAAACTGCTGCTGAGGCCAAATAGTTGGAAGTAATCCAGGCGTAGATAAAGGTTCGTTTCCGTTTGAATCAAATCGCTGGGTTCAAGCTGAATCGTCTTACCCTGATATCGAATCTGATAGCGCACATTGTCCACACAAAACGGAGCCTCCGGGCTAACGAAAAAGCCGGTTACGGAATCGAAACCCGGGGCCACCTGATTCTTGATCTTCAGAAATTGAAACAGGTCTGAGATGGGCAAATAGGCCGTCTTGCCTTTGATGACCGCAGGCAGCTCGGTGGCGCCAATGCGTTGCACATTCAGGAGTACAGTGGTTTCATCATAGCCCGGTCCGCCGGGGTCCGGACTGAAAAATTCATCAAAAAGATTCGCGACGCTATCCGCAATAGAAAGCCGGGCTGGACCTGCGGGTCCACCCGGGCCGGCTTTCTTCGGGCCTACCGGTGGAGGGTCTTTCTTTTCTGCCGAAACCGGCCACACTACCAGCAAACATGCCAGCAGCAGCAAGCCTTGCAGGAGGCTGCGCCGGGAGGCATTTTGAAGGAGGTAGTTCGGTTTCATTTCTTGCGAAAAGCAGTGCCTTTTATTGCTCGATAAACGTGATGGTGAAACTGCCGTTGTAGCTACCCGGCGGGTTGGAGGCCGGCGGCCCCACCGTCAGCGTGCCGCCTACGGTAACCACGGTTCTTGAAGGCGAAGAGGTGGTCAGGATGAAGGGAGTGCCCGGGTCTGAGCTGCCGATATGAAGGGTCATGCTGCCGCCATTACTGCCACTCAGCGTTACGTCCGGCCCATTCAGAATAGAGACAATCGTTCCCGGCAAACCTTCCACCTCAAACATGGCCGGTGAAAAGCTGTAGCCCAATCCTGCCTGCACCACATCGCCGGTGGAAGACCGTGAACCTGTGGCCGAAACGGAAATAGAACCGCCCAGTGGCCCTTGATAAAAAGCACCAAAACTGAGCGGCTGGGCAGGGTTCACATACACCGACAAAGGGCGGGGCGGCTGCACTTGCGCATACGCTGCATTGCCTGCCACGATCCCCATCAGAGGCAGGGTCAGCAGGCAAAACAGAACTGCGGAGTGAAGGCTCTTTCGTCGGTGATTCATGTTGTCATGGGGGCGGCCGGCAAGACCGGCATATTCAATCATTTCTTAGGGTGGAGGGCAATGGCTACTTCCGAACTATCCTCCGGGCTGGCGTCCTTCTCTGTGCTATAACGGATGCGCAATTCGCAATCGCTGTAATCCACTTTATGGGTATTATCAAGATTCATCTGAAAGCGACGAATCGTGTTCGGCGTATAAACAGCAATGCCTTTGACGAGGCCCACACGGGTCGTCGTGCCGTCCTTGCCAATACAGTCCACCGTGATGTTGCCATACGACGACATGAGGCCGCTGCGATGCAGCTCAACGCTGAGATGGGGTGTCTTTTCATCCATCATCACAAACGAAGGATGCGCCAAAGTCACTTTTGTATTGTTCTCTCCAATGCGCACAATGGCAGGGATGCTAATGCCGAAAATGGCGTTCAGCTTGACGGAAATGCCTGTTGCTTTTTGGCCGGAAGTATCGCCCAGCGGCTGCTCCATCGGCAGGGCACGGATGTAGATATGCGAACGATACTCTCCTTCTGCCAGCTCATCAGCTTTCATCAACTGCACCTTCACCACCTGCGATTCTCCCGGCGGAATAATGACCCCGCGCGGAAAGACGCGGAGGTTACCACTTGCAAAACGCTGGCCTGAATCGGGGGTGGTGATTTGCTCAAAGCTGCCGTCCTCATTCATTTTGATTTCCATGAATGAAATGGCATATCGGGCCGTGTCTTTGCCGGTATTGGCCAGGTTCAATTCACGAACGCGAGGGCCTTTATCAAAAATCAGCCGGCGCGGCGTTACCAGCAGGTTTCCCTGAGCAGAAACCCAACCGGGCGAAAGTGCGGCCAGGCTCAGCAGGGCGAGCGTCCACAAGTGCAACCGGGGGTGCCGGCGCATCCGCCGACTACAAAAGCTCAGAAAATGATTCATACAAGAGAAAAAAGGATTCTTAGATCGAACAAAATGAAACAAACAAGCGGCGTATAGGCCCCTATTCGGCGGGGAAAATCCTTAGTGCAAAAAAGCCGGAAACGCTGCGAGTTACCGACAGCGTTTCCGGTGATAATACCGAGGCGTTCGTTGGAACACCGTCAACGTCTGTACGCTCCTCTTAGTTATAGTTTACTGTAACTGTGAAGGGGGTACCAGTGGTATAAGTGCCGGCAGCCTGGCCTGCACCTACGTTCAGGGTTGCACCAACGGTAAGGGTCTGCGTGCCGGTAGCAGAGAGCGTACCGGTAGCCGAAGGCGTAGAAGTGAAAGTATTCACCGTCATGCTGTTTGAGCCGCCGTCAGTGATAGTTACAGAGGTAGGCAGAGTGATTGCATACGTGTAATTAGCCTGACCGGCAACGTCAAAAGAAGCAGCCGCCACCGTACCCGTTACAGCCGGCAGGGTTACACCGGAGGTAGCTGAGCGCGTTCCGGCAGGAGCCAGAACCACCGTACCACCGGTAGATGCCTGCACAGCGGCATTACCGAAGTTCATGTCCACATTCTTAGTGATTGTAATCGGAGTTACAATCGTAGCACTGGCAGAAGCGGTTGCGCTGGCTTGTGCGGAAGCGTTCTGCGACATACCGCAGGCAATGATTACAGATGCGAGAGCTGCGGCTTTGATGATGATGTTCTTCATGGTTGTTTGTTTTTTGGTTGGCGTTTTGGTTGGTTTGGTTAGAAAAAAAGAGTTTAAAATGCAATGTGTTATGAGGTCTGTCCGGCTGCACTTTTCGGTACGGCACATGACAGATTATATCGGATGATTCGATTCTTCGCTTTGTAACTGGTTTTCAATCGAAGTGTGCAGACAAACGTAGCAGGCGGAAATGGCCGCTCCAATATTCCCGCTGCTGGTTAACCGCTGAGCAACAAGCGCTTAACTGCCTGTGAACAAGTGATTTTGGTCTGCCTTGGCAGACAAAGAAGGCTTAACTGCTTAAAAATGAACTACTCCACAGCGCTTTTTAGAGGGATGACCGTCGAAAAATGCTTTGTAGAAAATTCAAAACCGAATCACATTAAGCTTTATTGAAACCACTAAAGCGGTGGAAATTGGGGCTAATGGGGGCATGTTGTGATGCCTAAAGGAGAGAATTAGAACCTGCCGGTTCAAAAACGACCCAAGACGAAAAAAGCCAACGCAACTGCGTCGGCTTTTTGACTGTGTCCCCGCAAGGGCTCGAACCTTGGACCCGCTGATTAAGAGTCAGCTGCTCTACCAACTGAGCTACAG
>JAMIQN010000098.1:0-13235 GCA_035914595.1 Chitinophagaceae bacterium
GGCTGAAATAGCCCGTTTTCGGCTCCGCATCACCCCAGCTTTCGAGGAAATGATGATCCGGCACGATGAACTTGCACAGGCTGGCTGTTTCGTCCATATGGTCGGCCGTAGTAACACTTACCGGAACATTCTTCAACGCTTCTGTAAAGCCGGCTGCATCAAAATATTCGTAGGCAGGATTAACACCGTGCATGATGAGGGTGCCTATCTGGCCTGCCTTCATGGCGGCTACCAGATTCACCATATCTGCATCAATACCCTGCTTGTAGTTGGAGGTAAAGGCCCAGTTGATCGTCGTACCGTTGGCGCCAATGGCTGCATTAATTGCATTCACCATGGTCTGAACGTTGACATCGTTGGAGCCGCTCACAACCAGGCCATTTCCTGCTTTCAAATCTGTAGCAGCCTTCGTGATAGCCTTGTTGAGATTTTGCGAAGCGAAAGAAGGTGCAGTGCCTGCAGTAACTGCATTGTAAAGTGCTACAGCAACCGCTCCAAATTCAGAAGGACGGCAGGTAGCGCGAACATCCGCATTGGCACCGGTCAGGGAGTGCATCGCCTCAAACTGGTAGTGGCGGCTCATCTCCAACTTCTTAGCGCTCATCTTGCGGCCCAAAGAATATCCCTTGGCAAATTCAACCGGCGACAACCAGGTTCCGAGGAAATCAGCACCGATAGAAACGATGGTCTTGGCCCGGTCGAAGTGGTAGGACGGGATGGCGCGCTTGCCGTAACATGCCTCATTCGCCAGCAGCATTCCGGAATAAGAAACCGGATCAAAAACCACATGCTTTGCCCCCGGATACTTGGCTACAAACTGATCAATTACCGTCTTCACGGTCGGTGACAGAATCGTCGAAGTCAATAGCACTGCCTGCTTTCCGGAAGCAAGGCTGGCCTGCACTTCCCGGTCAATTGATTCGAACATATCCACGCCTTTCCCATTGGCATAGGGGTGGCGGATACGGGCATTATCATAAAGGCTTAGAACTGAAGCCTGCACCCGTGCCGAGGTACCACCGCGCGTAATGGAGGAAAGGTCATTCCCTTCAATCTTGATGGGGCGGCCTTCCCGAGTTTTTACAACGATTGCGCAGTAATCACCACCATCCACGTAAGTAGTGGCATAGTAATTCGGCACACCGGGAATGATATCGTCAGGTTTGATTGCGTAGCTGATAGCCTTACGGACCGGCATTTCGCAAGAAGCAGCCAGCATGGCTGCGGCGGTTGAAAAGCCGAGATATTTTAAGAAGTCCCGGCGGGGAGTCGTTGCCTCCAACAGGCCTCCTACATCCGAGAAAGGAAGGTCGCCGGGGAACTCGTTATCTACTGTCTTCTGGTGAGCCGGCGTTTCGTGCAGCTCCTCCAGTCCTTTCCAGTATTTGTTCTGGCTCATCGTTTATTTATAGTGCTGGCGCAAATTCTGTTATCAAAAGATGCACTCGCTGTGTGATTGAAAAAAAGCTTTGTCGTGGCAGAGTCCTTACTCCTTGAGTTTCATTTTATGCAAGTCGGGCCAGGTTTTCAAATACCGGGATTCAGACAGCTTAGTAGTGACATTTCTGACACTCAATGCCCCCTTGGTCGGCAACCGTAATGCCGTCGCGTTTCCCTTCTTTAATCTCCTGCTGATACTTGGTGAAAATGCTGTAGTAGTTATTGTCTTTGAACTTCACCTCCGTTTGGCGGTGGCAGTTGATGCACCAGCCCATTGAAAGGGGCGCGAACTGGTACACCTCATCCATTTCTTCGATGTTGCCGTGGCAACGCTGGCACTGTATCTGTCCCACCTTCACGTGCTGGCTGTGGTTGAAATAAACGTGAGCCGGCAGGTTGTGAATCTTAACCCATGGTGGCGCTGTGGCCAAAATATTTCCGTTTGCGTCGCGGCGGTATTGCTTCTTGGCAGGGTCCCATCCGGCATACTTGTAAAGCAACTGAATCTGCTCAGTGCCATTGATCTCGTGCCCTTCCGCGTCAATCAGTTTATGCTGATCCACACCGGTGTATTCATTGATCTGTTTGTGGCAGTTCATACACACATTGGTAGAAGGAATCATCGCGTGGCGGCTCTGTTCTGCACCGGAGTGGCAATACAGGCAGTTGATCTGATTAATCCCCGCATGCACCTTATGGCTGTAGAAGATGGGCTGCTTCGGCATATAATTCTGCTGGTGGCCAACCCCAATAGCTGCATTCACAATCCAATAGCCACAGAAGATGGTTACCAGGATGACGGCAACGGCAATCCAAAATTTGTGACGATAAATCGGCACTTCCTTCTCTACCGGCAGCCCTTGCTTTTCCTGAGCCACGCGCTTCAGGCCTGAATTCACTCGCCACAGAATAATAGCGAGGACCAGCAGGATAAGCGTAAGAGTTGTGTAGAGCCAAGTATTATCTTCTCCTGCACTGGCAGGGGCCGCAGCAGTAGCACCTGCCGGCGCTGCCCCGGGCGCCTTATACTCGTCCACATACTTGATGATGGCATCAATCTCCTCTTTACTGAGATTGGGAAATGCCGTCATCACGATCGGCTTGAATTTTTCAAAAAGTGCGTTGGCGTGCTTATCGCCCGAAGCGATCATACCCGAGGGGTTCTTAACCCACTCATAAACCCAGTCAGGGCTCGGCCAGTTTTTGTCGGCACCCTGAAGAGCAGGGCCGGTAGCATCCTTGATCGGGTTGTGACACGCCGCACAATTATTCTGGAACAGCGTCTTGCCGTCCGGGGCGGCAACAGATTGATGGGCGAAGAGGAGGAAAAACAGGGAAAAAATTCCTGCAAGCAATTTCGGGCAGCGAGCCATCAGTCTATTGAGTGCGGGCACAGTAGATCGTTTGAGAATTAACGTAGCCTTTAACTAAGGCTGCGCAAAAATACATCTGCGTGACGATTCGCCTACGCCCATTTTCGCAAAAAAATTTCCCGAATGTGGGAACGGGCATAACGCCGAAAACCCGCGCCAATAAAGACTTGTGACAATTCAATGGAATTTCTTGTCCTCAATTACAGGCTTCCGGTTCTGCCTCCATCCACCGGAATACTGACCCCATTGATGTAGGCTGCGGCATCGGATGCAAGGAACGCAATGACAGCTCCGATTTCTTCCGGTTTCCCAAATCGTCCCGCCGGAATTTCTCGCAGCATTTCCTCCGAAACCTCGTCTTTACTTGCTCCCGTCCGCGCCACTTTATTACTGATAATCCCTTCCAGCCGCGCTGTTGCCGTTGCTCCCGGCAACACATTGTTTACGGTAATTCCATAGCCTCCAAGCTCATTGGCCATCGTTTTTGACCACGAAGCCACCGCTCCACGAATCGTATTCGAAACACCGAGGTTCTTCAAGGGAATTTTCACCGAAGTAGAAATGACGTTGATCACCCTGCCCCAACCCTCATGCTTCATTCCGGGAAGAACCAGTTGTGTCAGAATGTGATTGCAGACCAAATGCTGGTTAAAAGCCGCCAGAAAAGCGTCCGTCCGGGCTTCGGTAATCGGGCCGGCGGCAGGCCCTCCGGTATTGTTTACCAGAATCTGCACACTCGTCTTTTCAAGAAAGGCTGTTACCATTTGACCTAACGCTTCCGGCTGGGAAAAATCGGCCACCAGATAATCATGCACCTGGCCATTCGGCCGCTCCAGCCCGGCTACTGCCTGCTGCAAAGCAGCTTCATTGCGTGCCAAGAGTGTGCAGGTCGCTCCGAGGGCTGCCATTGCCTGGGCTGCAGCAAGCCCAATGCCTTGCGTAGAACCGGAAACCAGTGCGTGACGCCCCGCAAGACTGAGTGGAAATAGTGCCATGATACTTTTCGTTTTGATGCCGCCGTTTCCGGCTTTGGAATGTTTTGAATTGAATTTGCTACAACCGAATTTCTAAACCGGAAATCGGTCGCCTGCCTACAAAAAAAGAGGTCGCCTCAATTTCTCAAGACGACCTCTCCAAAATTCTCGCAGCGCCTCTCCTCTTAATGATGATGGTGATGCGCGTGGTGCGGATTGGCAAGCTCCATAAACTCCTTCTCGGTGACCTCGCGCTCTTCTACCGGGAACTTGCTGCGCAGCCATGCAAACAGCTTTCCAAACAGCAGTTGGTTATGCGTTTCGTTCATGGTTTTCGAGTCGGTGCTTAGCTTCTTCATGTAGTCATCAATCCAGGGGGCTTCATCATCAGCGCTCATACCGAAATGGGCCAGCACACGGCCTTTCATATCAGCCAGTACTTCTTCGTGTGTCACCGTCACACCTGATTCCTGCAGCAGCTTGTCTGAAATAAGCGTCCAGCGCAACTGATGGTCAAAGCCGGGGAACTCGCTCTCCACCTGGCTTTCGGAACGGGGCTTTTCACCGCCTTCGCGCAGCCAGCGCTTCAGGAAAGGCACGGGCAGGTTCATCGGCGTCGTGTGTACCAGCATCTCAAAAATTTCGTCGTTCAGGCGATTCTCGCCAACGCGGGCATATTCCCGGCCCAGCTCTTCACGCAGTTTCTCGCGGAAGGCTGCTTCTTCTGTAATGGCGTCATTCGGGAACACCTGGCTGAAGAGCAATGCATCTACTTCGTGCGGCACCAGCAGGCCGAGCTTGGTAATCTCGAGTTCAAATTCCTTTCCCGCGTCTTCGATGTCGCGCTTTAGCGAGTCTTTCATCAGCACGGGCAATTCCTCTGCAGTAGCCACTTCTTCAGGGCGGAAGCTGAACTTGTCGCCACTCTTACGGCCCATCAGCAAGTCTTGCAATTTCTGCGGCAGCTTATCAATCAGGATTGTCTCTTCCGTAGCCTCTGCACCTTCTTCATTCAGGCGGAATTTGGCATAGAGGATATTCTCTTTGCCAGTCACCGTTTCGGGGTTCTCCACTTTGCCAAATCGGCGGGCGAGGCGCTTTACTTCATCGTCCAGCATTTCGTCGGTTACCTGAATCTTGTATAGCGTGAGGGCCTGGCCGCTTTCCAGCGCAGGTGTCGTCACTTCAGGCTTCAAGCCGATTTCAAAAGCAAATTCAAAATCAGTAGGCTGGTCCATGTCCATGCGCAGCGGCTGTTCCGGCGCCATCACCATCGGTTGCCCGAAAATGCTAAGCTTTTGCTCGGTGACGTACTCGTCAATCTGGCGGCCTGCAGCACGCAGCACTTCATCCTGAAAAACGCTGGGGCCATACATCTTCCGGACCATGCCTGTGGGCACCTTACCCTTCCGGAAACCGGGCACATTGGCATTCTTCGCATAGGACTTCAGGGCCTGCTCAAAGGCCGGCTTGTAGTCGTCCTGGCTCAGCGACACCACTATCTTTTCATGTAGCTCACCTATCGGCTCGCGCTTGATCGTTGCCATATTCTTTTTCGCTTTGAATAATTGCTTTTTTAAAGGGCCGCAAAGGTAGGCATTCAGCCCCCTTGCGAAGGGCTCTTACCCTGCCACCCATCGTAATTTTTGCAGTTCTGAAACCCGGAGCTGTTGCACATTCCTTTGAAGCGACCTCTTTAGCGAGCTGTTCGGAATGTTCTGCGCCTTGCCGTTCATTGCAACTCCGGTGTCCGCAGCACCCCAGCCTACTTTTACGCTATGCGTCTGCTCTTTCCAATTCTGCTCCTGGCCCTGGCATCCTGCCACTCACAGCCCCGCGCCGACTTCATCGTTCGGAATGCCCATATCTACACGGCGGATAGCCATTTCAGCCGGGCAGAGGCGATGGCCGTCCGGCAAGGGAAAATTCTGGCGCTGGGCACCGAACAGGAAATTTTGAAAGGCTATTCCTCCGACTCGGTAGTGGATGCGCAGGGTCATTTCATCTTCCCCGGTTTCATTGATGCCCATTCGCATTTCATGGGCTTTGGCCGCTCTCTTTTTCAGGTCAATTTGTATGGCTGCCTGAGCTGGGATGAGGCTATCAATCGTGTCCGGGATTTTGTGAAAGCGCATCCTCATCTAGCCTGGATAGAAGGCCGTGGCTGGGATCAGACGATGTGGCCCGGCAAGGCATTTCCTGACAACCGGGCACTCAATGAGCTTTTCCCAAACACGCCTGTACTGCTGCGTCGTGTGGATGGACATGCTGCCATTGCCAATGCAAAAGCGCTCGAGATGGCAGGCATTCACGCGGGGCAGCAGCTCGCCGGCGGCAGCATCGGCATGGAGAGCGACAGGCTCAGCGGACTGCTCATAGATAATGCCGTGGATCTGGTGACGCGCATCATCCCGCCACCTTCCGGTCAGGATTATGCACGCTGGCTGGAAGCCGCACAATCCAAGTGTTTCGCAGATGGCCTCACCACCGTTTCGGATTGCGGATTGATGTATCCCGATATTGAAGCCATTGACAGCCTGCAACGCGCCGGCCTGCTGCTGATGCGGCTTTACGTGATGATGAGCGACGACACCGCCAACTATCATCGCTATCTCGCACGCGGCCCTTACAAGACAGATCATCTCTTTTTGAAAGGGGTGAAAGTGTATGCAGACGGAGCACTCGGCAGCCGCGGGGCCTGCCTGCTGGCGCCATATCAGGACCGACCTTCCTGGCACGGATTCCTACTCAGCAGCGCTGCTCATTTCGACTCTATTGCGCGGATGCTGGCGCCTACCGATTTTCAGATGTGCACCCATGCCATCGGCGACAGTGCCAATCGGGTAATCCTGCAGACTTACGCCCGATACCTCCACGGCAAGAACGACAGGCGCTGGCGTATCGAACATGCACAGGTCGTCGCGCCGGAAGACTTTGACTTGTTTGGCCGGTCGTCCATCATCCCTTCGGTGCAGCCCACGCACGCCACTTCGGATATGCGTTGGGCCGGCGAACGACTGGGGCCTGAGCGCATCAAAGGAGCTTATGCTAACGAGCGTTTACTGAAGCAAAATGGATGGTTGCCGCTGGGCACCGATTTTCCGGTGGAGGACATTTCTCCGATCAAGACCTTCTTCGCTGCTGTAGTTCGCACAGATGCAAAAGGATTTCCACCCGGCGGCTTTCAGCCGGAAAATGCTTTGACTCGCGAGCAGGCACTTCGCGGCATTACGATCTGGGCGGCCAAGGCAGGCTTTCTTGAAAAAGAAGTAGGCAGTCTGGAGCCCGGTAAAAAAGCCGATTTCGTCATCCTGGATCAGGACCTGATGCAGGTGCCGGATACTGCGATTCTGTCCACGAAAGTGCTGCGGACCTACAGTGGTGGGCAGCGCGTGTTCTGAGCCGTTCTCTACCAAAAGGCGTCAATGCTGATGCCGAGGCTCTGCGCCGTTTCCTGGATCAGTCTGCGTTTGTAGTCCCGCTTGATCTGGCTCAGTTTCGAGCTGCCGCGGATAACGTCCGTCACGGTGCCATTGCTGAGGATAAATCTGGCTGCAAACTCGCCAAACCTGCCGGCTATTGCTGACTGAATGGGAGCAAAAATTTCATTGCGAATAGCCATGATTTCTGCTTTGTCGCGACGTGCATGCGACTCATGCTGGCGTGGAGGCCTTGCATGGGAAAGAGCCTTTACTTCTGCCTCCGAGTGAAGCCGGCGAAGGCAACTTGCTATTTGCTCACCGAAACGATCATTGCGAAAATTGCCAAAGACACCATGCGCGTAAGGAACCTGCGATGCGTCAATCTTTCCCGCTGCCACTTCCCGCAGCAGCTCCTCATCCATGATTTGAAAAGCAGGCCGATTGACCTTCCGCGCCAGCTCATCCCGAAATTGAAACAGGCCGTTGAGCACATATTGGTCGTAAAGGCTGAGATGACGCAGGTCTCCCGGCTTCAGGAAGCTATCCTTCGGCTCCACTTTGTAGATGGTCGTGCTGAGTGCCGCCTGTTCTTCTTCGACATATTCCATAATTCCCGCGGCATGGGCTTCCTCCAACAAAATTTTCCGAAGGGCATGAAGTGCCGTCACATCGGCGGCTGCATAGGTAATCTGCGCATCGCTGAGCGGGCGTTTTAGCCAATTGCTTCGTTGCTGCCCTTTGTCCAGCCCAAAGCCTAACCGCGACTGCAGCAGCGCAGAAAGCGAAGTTTGCTCGTAGTTGAGCAGCTTGGCCGTTACCTCCGTATCAAACAGGTTTTGAGGAACACACCCGAGGCTGTGGAGCAGACGCAGGTCCTCGCCCGGGCTATGTACGATTTTTAGCACCTGCGGATTTTCCAAAACCTCAAAAACGCCTTTCAAATCCAAATTGGCTAAGGGGTCAATTACGTAGCTGAGGTCCGGCGTTGCAATCTGAATCAGGCATAGCGTGACGCCATAGGCATTGCGATGCGAATCAAATTCCAGATCCAGAGCAAGGGAAGGCGCGCTTTTTAACGTAGAAAGACAACGGCTCAATTCGCCTGCCTGCGTCACAAAATGCAGAGGCTTCGTGTCGGGGAAAGCGCTGGTCAATGGTTGCAAAAAAGTTTGTCAAAGAAAACGGATTTCGCAGCCTTGAATTGAATAGCTGAAAGACAGTCTGCAACCATTGTCAAATCTTCTTGCGAATCTCCGCTATCAGGCGGTCTACGTCGGCAGTGGAATTGTAGATATGCGTGGAAACGCGCAGCGCATCGAGGCCATCTTCCGCCACCGCACGGATGCGCACTTTCTCTGCCATGCACTGTCCAAAAAATTCCATGCGGTCCACGCCTTTTATCCGAAAGCTGTTGACAGCACAGAACGACTGCGGCTCGGTAGGCGTCAGTAGCTCCACTTTATTGCCGAGGCTGAGCAACTGCTGCTGGGTATATTTTCCCAGAAAGCGAACCCTGCGTTCAACGGCTTCCATGCCGATGCGCTGCAGGAAATCTACTGCTGCGATGATGCCCTTGGCCAGACCCAGGCTCTGCGTGCCGCCGAAGTATCGATGTGCGCTGGCTGCGTAATGTGTATCCTGAATCGGGACGGTAGCCATGTTCCATTCACCGGTATCGCCGCCTCCGCCTACAAAGTAGGGTTGCAGGGTATCCTGAAAGCCGCGCCGGACGTAGAGGAAGCCCGTGCCTTTCGGGCCCAGCATCCACTTGTGGCAGCAGCTTGCGTAGGTGTCGCAGCCGATGTCGTGCAGGTCCAATTGCATCATGCCCGGGCCATGCGCTCCGTCAATGGTGCTGTACAATCCACGCGTTCTTGCCAAATGGCAGATTTCTTTTACCGGCAACACCTGCCCTTGTGTGCAGGGGATATGCGGCACGGCAATGGCCCGCGTCTTTTTGGTGATGGCCGCTTCAATGCGATTAAGCGTTTCGGCAGCCGTAGGAGCCGGCGCCACTGCCTTCAGCACAATGCCATGCAGCTTGCGCCGATTGAGCCATGGGAATGCGTTGCCTACGTGCTCCTGTGTGGTCAGAATTACTTCGTCGCCTTTGCGCAGCGGCAGCCCCCAGCAGGCTATGTTGATGCCTTCGGTTACGTTGTGCGTCAGGGCAATTTCATCTGATTCTGCACCCACAAAACCTGCCAGGCTTTTGAGCGCATCGAGGTAGCCGTCATAATGACCATATCGGTCTGTGTCCATCATGCCGGCACGTGTGGCTTCGATCACGGGATAGGGTGAGGGGCCTACCGTTCCATTGTTCAGATATGCCCATTCCCGCGACAGCGGAAAAAAAGCACGAATGCTATTCCAATAATGCTCATCCTCGGCGCCAACTCCATCTGGCGGCGGCGGTACCGGGTTGGCAATACTGCTCAGTTCACTGAGCGAGCAGGCAGACAACAATGCGGATGCACGCAGAAAATAGCGACGGCTCAATGGCATTTCGAACAGAATTTGATTTCAAATGTGGCCTTGATGCTTCAGACCTCCGGGTTTTTCACCAAAAAAGAAACGGGATGCACCAGGCACCCCGTTCATAAAAGCGATGGCCGGTTCCTGCTATGGGAAAGCAAAGAGCACAACAGAGTCTTTTACCACGGTAACATTCATCTGGAGCAATGTAGGCGTGCCGGAGATATGCTCCATTTGCACTGCCTTCACGCGGTGCACACCGGCGCTAATATTCGGATAGGTAGAAGACTGACCGCCTTCGAGGCTGCCATAGCGGGCATCATCAAGGTAGATGTCGTAGAGGTCGCCGCTGTTATTCTGATAAAGAATGGCGCCTTTGTCTAAATAGTTCTGGGGGAAGTCCGGATTGTCGTCATCTTTCTTGCAAGCGCCGAGGCCAATGAAGAGTAACAGCGCCGCGGCGAGTAAGGTTTTGCTCATGTTGGTAGAAGGATGTCTTACGCTTTGAAGGTATCGGGCAAAACTAATGGCCTTTGCCTAAACCTGCTAACCATTACTACCGCTCTTTCAGGGCCTTTCCAGGGCAAAGGCAAGGATGCTTTTCGCAAACTGCTCCCAAGAAAGAAGCGCCCGCCGTTCTTCAATATGCGTCTGCAAATCCGGCAGGGCATTCGGAGAAAAATATCGGGTCAGCGCGTCGGCGATTGCGGGTGGTTCCGGGTTGCAAAGGATGCCGGTTTCACCATCGTCAACCGCTTCGGGGAGGCCACCCACATTCGTGGCTACCATACCCTTCCCAAAGTGATAGGCCACCTGTGTAATGCCGCTCTGGGTCGCACTTCGGTAGGGAAGCGCCACACAATCGGCTGCGCTGAAATAGACTTTAATCTCGTTGTTGGGAATGAAATCCGTGAAGCGATGAATCCGGCTGTCAATGCCGGTGCGCCGGATGATTTCTTCGTAAAAATCTTCGTCACCGTAATACTCGCCGGCGATGATGAGGTGAACGTTCATAGCCTCCAGGCGCGGGTCGGAAAGAGCCTCCAGCAGCAGGTCCAGGCCTTTGTATTTGCGGATAAAGCCAAAGAACAGCACATACTTCGCATTGGCTGAAAGCTTCAGGCGGGCCAAGGCTTCTGCCTTCGGAATCGGCTCCCCATAGTTGTCGTAAAGCGGATGATGCAGCCGCAAGGCAGGGCGTTGTGTCAGGCGGCGTAAGTCTTGCAGCACTTCGTCGCTCATCGTAATAAAAGCATGAACGGAGGGGACGAAATAGCGGGTAAAAAGCCGGTCGCCGGGCCGCGTTTCGTGTGGAAGAATATTGTCGGCAATGCACAGGATACGCGTGTGGCGATTCCTGCGAGCCAGGCGCAGCACCGTCCCCAGGGCCGGCCCGAAAAAAGGCATCCAATACCGGACGATGAGCAGGTCCGGTTCGTCCTTGCGAATGCGACTACCGGCACGCAGCCAGTTCAGCGGGTTCACCGAATTGATGAGCGAAATGATGCGCAGGTCGGAAGGCTTAGGAGCATCCGTAAGCTGCGTTTTCCCCGGAAAAAGGATGGAGGGATACTGTAGTTTGTACGAGTAAATAGTCAGCTCATGCCCCATCTTTTGCAGCTCGCGGGCAAAGCGTTCGTCGAAGTCGGCGAGGCCACCGCGCAACGGCCAGGCAGGCCCGATGATGCCGATTTTCATGCGGGCGAAAATAGGCGTTGAAAATCGTGCTGGGCGCGGCTGTAGTCGGCAGGTACGCCGATGTCAATAAAGTAGCCGGCACTTTCAAAAGCGTGAAATTTTCCATCCGCCACAAAGGCCTCGAGGTAGTCCTTTTCAAAAGAAAATTTCAGAGGCCAGTTCCGTTGCAGAAAAGTGGAGCGATGCAGGCAATAAACGCCGCCATTGATGAGGCCCTCCTTGCAAGCTGCCTTTTCGCGAAAGCCCGTGACGCAGCCCTGTGCATCTGCCACGACGGTTCCATAGCGGTCAAAATCCTGCAGCCTTTTCAGAGCCAGGCTCAGCTCTGCATGGCAGCTCTGATAGTGTGCCCGAAATTCGGAGAGGGGCACTTCAAAGAAGGTGTCGCCATTCAGCACAAAAACATCGTCTGCATGGCAGATGTCCAGCGCTTTTCTGATGCCCCCGCCGGTGCCCAATGGTTCATCTTCCACCACAAAATCAATCTGCATGGGCCAGCTCATTTCAGCGAGCCATTGCAACACCACATCACTTTTATAGCCCAGGCTCAGCACGATGCGTGCGATGCCCTGTTGCTGCGCATAGCGAAGAAGGAAATAAAGGAAGGGACGTCCCGCCACGGGCGCCATGCACTTTGGTGTTTCCTCACCAATGACGCCGCGAAGTCGTGTGCCGAGGCCGCCTGCCAGGATGATCGCTTCCATAGTTCTTACGCAACTTCTTGTCAAAGGCTCCAGGTGAAGAGACCGCTTTCGGTAAACTGATAGGGTCGCAGTTCTCCGCCAAAATCTTTCAATGCCTGTTGTACAGAATAGCGGGTATTGCCGGGACAATAGAACATCATGAATCCGCCGCCGCCGGCCCCGCTGATTTTACCGCCGGTGGCACCTGCCTTCAGGGCTGCTGCGTAAATGTTGTCCATCCTTTCGTTGGAGATGCCGGCAGCCATCTGCTTCTTGTACTGAAACCCGAAATCGAGGATGGCGCCTATGTCGTGAACGCGACCGCGCAACAAGGCATCCTTCATCCTGCGCGCCTGTTCTTTGAGCTGGTGCATGGCCTCAATGCTTTTTTCATTTTTCTCCACCACATTCTTCGCCTGCACCTCGATGATGTCGGCGCTTTTGCGGCTGGTAGCCGTGAAATAGAGCAGCAGGTTATGTTCCAGCTCGCTGAGGTATTGCGGCTTGATGCGGAGCGGATTGACGATTACTCGATCTTGATCTGCGAATTCCATGTAATTGACTCCGCCGAAAGTGGCTGCATACTGGTCCTGCTTACCACCGGCCATCTTCAGGTCTTCGCGCTCAATCCGGTAGGCAAGCTGCGCCACATCATATTCGCCCAGGGGCAGGCGCAGCCATTCGGCAAAGGCCCCTACAATAGCGACAACCAGCGTGGATGAAGTGCCCAGGCCCGAGCCGGCAGGGGCATCCACAAATGTGGTTAGGCGAAAGGCAGAAGGCAGGGTGCCATACTGCTTCACCAGCCGATTATAGACGCCTGCGGCAAGGTCCAGCCGGCCATCAATGGGCAAGGTTTCGCTGCGCGGATAGCTCACAAATTCGCTGCGGTCTTTTGCTTCAAAAATGATCTCATCACCCTCCATAGGTTCGATGCTGGCGTAGGCATAGAGCGAAATGGTGGCATTGAGAATAGCACCGCCATAGATGTCGCAATAAGGGGAAACATCGGTGCCACCGCCGGCCAGGCCGATACGCAGGGGTGCTTTGGAACGATAGATCACAGGGAGGTCGCGTGCTGCTTTGTTGAAGAAAATAGAACTGCAATGTTCCGCCTTGACCCGCAAATAAGAGTGCTTTGGAATCTGCAGAAGAAAGGCCTTGCACGGT
>JAMIQN010000099.1:0-5314 GCA_035914595.1 Chitinophagaceae bacterium
CTTCAGTTTTATCAACAATCAGGAGTTGGCAAAACTCCACGGACGCAGCCACGAAGGCCATGCAAACACACGAAGCCTGGCAAGCGAAATTGTGCATCGTCATGCCTATGATGTCCGGCTTCTGGGTTGCGATACCAACGCTGCCTTTTTGCCGCAGGAGCAGCGCCCCAATTACTACAATTTCTTTCTGGGACAAGATCATAACCGGTGGGCTGCCGGTGTGCCTGCCTACGGGCAAATCATCCGGCACAATGTGTATCCCGGCATTGACCTGCGCGTGTACAGCACCGACCAGGGATTGAAATATGATTTCCTGCTGCGGCCCGGCGCCTCTGCCTCCCGTATTCGTTTGAAATATGCAGGTGTGCAGCCGTTACTAACCACTACTGGCGACCTTCTCATCCGCACCAGCGTCAACGAACTGCGGGAACCAGCGCCTTTCGCCTATCAGATGCGGCGCGGACAACAACAGCAGGTTGCTTGCAGCTTCTCCTTGCAGGGCGACACGCTGTCCTTCGCTTTCCCGAAGGGCTACGACAAGACCCTACCTCTGGTTATAGACCCTGCCCTGCTTTTCGCCACCTACAGCGGAGCCACCAGCATGAGCCTGGGCTGGAGTGCCGCCTACGACAGCGCAGGGCATCTGTATGCCGCCGGCCAGAGTGTGAGCACGGGGTGGCCGGTGACAATCGGCGCCTTTCAAACCACATTCGCGAGTGTGAATGATGTCTGTGTCAACAAATACAGCTCATCGGGCAGCGCTCTGATTTATTCCAGCTATTACGGTGGCAATGGCGCCGAAGCTCCTACTGCCATCGTCGTCAACAAATCGAATGAATGGATCGCCTCGGGGCCTACCACCTCCACAGACCTGCCGGTAACGACCGGCTGCTTCGACAGCATACAGAATGGTGGCTCCGACCTTTTTGTGGCCCGCTTCAATGCAGCCGGGACCTCCCTGCTGGGCGCCACTTATGTCGGTGGCAGCGGCAACGAAGGCGACGTATCTACCAACGTAGGCATCCTCGCCAATCGGGGAGGCGCAGCCTGTGATGATTCAGGCAATATCTACATCGCTTATGCGACTACCAGCTCCAATTTCCCCACCTCTGCCGGCGCCTTTCAGAGCAGCCTTCACGACACGATGGATGCCATCATCTGCAAGCTGAATCCATCCTGCAGCCGCCTTCTTTTCAGCACCTATCTGGGCGGCAATTCGGGGGATGCTGCGATGGACCTGAAGCTGAACCATAAAGGCCAGGTGGTGGTTGCAGGCGGCACCTACAGCAGCAATTTCCCCGGTACGGCAAATGGATGGCAATCGTCGGCGCAGGGGCAAATGGATGGCTTCATTGCCGTGCTGGATACGGGCGGGCACAGCGTGCTGCATGCTACTTACGTGGGCACTTCCCAACCGGATGATGCTTCCCGTTTAGCCATAGATGCCAGCGGCAATATTTATGCGGCGGGAATGAATCTTCGAGGAGGTTTCCCTGTTTCGTCCGGGCGCTATGCAGCAAAGAAGGGATTGGATTATCTCGCACGATTTGATACGAGCCTGCACAGCCTGACCCTGTCCACCACCATCGGCGATTCGAATGTGCTGGTCAACCCAACCGCTTTTTCGGTAGATGGCTGCGGCAATGTCTATTTCTGTGGCTGGGCCGGCTATAGTGTAGGCCTGCCTACGACCCCCAACGCGTTTCAAAGCACTACTGCCAGCTTTTGGTTTTGCGCCCTCAGCCCTGAGTTCTATTCGCTCAGTTACGCCACCTATTTTGGCGCTGTCGGCGACCATGTGGACGGCGGCTCCAGCCAGATCAGCCCGGACGGCATCATGTATCATTCGCTCTGCACGCGCAGTACCGGATTTCCCACCACTTCATCTGCCTGGGCCCGTTCCAAATCCACTCCCACCAACCAGTTTGATATTGCCTCCTGGAAGTTTGATTTTCAGCCCCAGGCCATGCAGGCAAACTTCAGCTACGGACCTTCCGATTCCCTCTGTGCACCGGCAATTGTGAGTATTCAAAACCAGTCCAGCTCTGCCAAATCCTTCCGCTGGGACTTTGGCGATGGTAGCCCCGCCAGTACTGCGGCACATCCGCCTCCACACCGCTACGACGACACCGGCACCTACATCATCCGGCTCTTTGCCTTTAATGACTCCGCCTGCAAGCCGATTGATTCTACCCTGCGTGTGCTGCATGTGTTCCGCTTCCGCGACAGCATTGTATTGGTGCCGCCAACTCTGCAGAACATCTGCCCGGGCGATACCGCCATCATGCAGGTGAACCCGCGCTGGCAGGTGTTGGTAACGCCTGATAGCAACGTAGCTTATCGGCCCCTCGGAGGAAATACGATTCAGTTTTTTCCGAAAACGACAACGAGCTATCAGGTGCGTGCAACCCTCACAGACCGTTGCGGTGTGGCCGCTGATACGATACAGTTTTCCCTCGAAGTGGACACCTCCCGCGTACCGCCACCGCCGCTTTTTTCAGACACTATTCTTTGCAAAGGAGACACCGCCATCTATCGTCCCGATTCCAATCAAAGCATCATTTCTATCATCCCCACTTCCTCCTTTTCCTGGAATGAAGACAGCAGCAGCCTGCGCTTTTTCCCCGCCATCAGCACGCCCTTCCGCATCATCAGCGTCAGCCGCAACCGATGCTATAGCCGCCGCGATACCATTCAATTCACCCTCCGCCGCTCGCGCATCAAAGCTGCATTTGATGTAACCCCAAAGCAGACTGACTTACTGGACCCCGTGTTCACTCTCATCAACCGTTCACAGTATGCTGACGCGTATGACTGGTACACCTCGCAGGTGTTTTGGACGAACCTGACCAACCCTGTGTATCACGTGGCCGACACCGGCACCTATTGCTTCACGCTCGTGGCAAAAGATGATTTGAACTGCTTCGATACCGCCACCGATTGCGGGCGGGTGATTCGGCCGCTCCTCTATATCCCTTCTGCTTTCACCCCTAATGGCGATTCGAAAAATGACATCTTCCGCCCCATCAGCCACGACCTGGATATTCTGGAATTCTCCGTGTACAATCGCTTTGGCCAACGCGTGTTCGTCACGCACAATAATGTGGATGGCTGGGATGGTAATTTCAAAGGCAGGCCCGCCGATGTAGGCACCTATTTCTATCAGGTGCGGTACCGCATTTTGCAACGCGAACCGGGATTGCTGAAAGGCGATGTCACCCTGATCCGATAGCCTGATTTCAGGGCTGCCTCGTTCTTTTTTTTCAAGAAAAAGCGACTGACTTCAGGGCCTAAATTTTTGCCCATTTCAGCCGCAGACTGTTGGCTACCACGCTCACGCTGCTCAATGCCATTGCGGCTCCGGCAATCATGGGGTTGAGCAAAAATCCATTCACGGGATAAAGCAAACCTGCGGCAATTGGGATACCAATGATGTTGTAGATAAAGGCCCAGAACAGGTTTTGGCGAATGCTCCGAACCGTCTTGCGCGACAGGTTTACAGCCTTCGGAATGCTCATCAGGTCGGAAGATAACAGCGTCATTTTTGCCACATCCATAGCAATGTCGGCGCCTTTGCCCATCGCAATGCTGACGTCTGCCTGTGCCAACGCTTCGCTGTCGTTGATACCATCGCCCACCATGCCTACCACATGCCCACGGCGCTGCAACTGCCTTACAAAATCAGCCTTCTCCGAGGGCATCACTTCCGCCCTGAACTCCTGAATACCCACACGGGCAGCCACCGCCGCAGCCGTCTGTGTATTGTCGCCGGTGATCATGTAGGCCGTGATGCCCATCTCTTTGAACCGCCGGATGGCCGCCGCCGAGCTTTCCTTGATTTTGTCTTCAATGGCCAGCACCGCCAGTGCCTGCTTTTCATCTGCAAACCAAATCACTGTTGCGGCCTCCGCCAGCCAGGCCTGAGCTGCCTGTTCCAAATCTTCAGAAACAGGAATGCCCTGGTCTCTCAAAAAGCTGTGGCTGCCTGCCATAAACAAGTGTCCCTGCAGCTTGCCCGACACGCCTTTGCCGGTGATGCTATGAAAGGATTCAATGGCCGGAGCAGTACCGATTTTCCCTTTAAAAAATTGGGTAACCGCCTCAGCGAGGGGATGCTCACTGCGACTTTCCAGTGCTACCAGCACGGGCGCCAGCAGGCTTTGATTCGCCTCTTCCTGCCATACGATGCGACTTACCGAGGGCTTCCCTTCGGTGATGGTGCCCGTCTTATCCAGCAGGATGCTATCCATCTTAAAAGCACGCTCAAGGCTTTCCGCGTCTTTAATTAAAATGCCCTGACCGGCGCCTCGCCCCACACCAACCATGATGGCCGTGGGCGTAGCCAGCCCCAGCGCACAGGGACAGGCAATGACCAGAACCGTCACCATCGCCATCAGGCCCTGCGTGAAGCCATTTTCACCGCCCAGCAGCAACCAAGCCACCAGACTGAGCAATGCAATGCCAATGACCACCGGCACGAAGACGGCGGCGATCTTATCCACCAATTTTTGGACGGGAGCCTTACTGCCCTGCGCATCCTGAACCGCTTGAATGATATGAGCCAGCACGGTATCGGCACCCACCTTCTCCGCCCTGAACTGAAGGCTTCCCTTTTGATTGATGGTGCCGGAATAGAGGTGTGCACCTACCTGCTTGCGCACCGGCACCGGCTCCCCGCTCAACATGCTTTCATCCACAAATGAATCGCCTTCAATGACCTCGCCATCTACAGCCACCTGTTTGCCGGGCTTCACTAGCAGGGTGTCGCCGACCTGCACCCTGGCTACGGGAATCTCCATCTGTTGGCCGCCCGGATGCACGATGGTGACGGTTTTGGGTTGCAGGCCCATCAGTTTTTTGATAGCCGATGAAGTGCTGCTCCGTGCCCGGTCTTCGAGCAATTTGCCCAGCAGGATGAAAGCAATGACTACCGCCGCCGCCTCGAAATAGACATGCGGATGCAGACCACGCCGCATCCAGAAATCGGGGAACAGCGTGTTGAACACAGAGAACAGATAGGCGATGCCGGTGCTCATGGCCACCAGCGTGTCCATGTTGGCGCTGCGGTGCCTGGCCTGCTTCCATGCGTTGATGAAAAACTGCCTGCCAAACACGAGCACCACCGGCGTGGCCAAGGCCCACATCAGGTAGTTGGCGTAGGGCATATTCATCCAAAACATCCCGATGATGGCCAGCGGCACAGAGAACAGAATCGCAAGGAACGTCTTGCGGCGCAGCGTCCGCGTATGGGCAAGTTGAAGATTTTCAAGGCTCTCTGCTGCTTCTTCGGATTCATCAATCACCAGGTCGTAGC
>JAMIQN010000100.1:0-3452 GCA_035914595.1 Chitinophagaceae bacterium
GGAGATTCTCTCTACAAATTCGAAGGCTACCGCGTATTCCAGCTTAAGAATGCGAACGTATCTATCGCCAATATCTTCGGAGAGAATGGCGAAGTAGATAACACGGTTGCTCGCGAAGTTTTTGAGACCGACATCCGCAATGGCGTAAAGGGTAATATCGTGAACTACGTATCGAACCCGGACGTGAAGGCCGGCAACTTCGATGCTCAGGTCAAGGTGTATGCAAAGGATAGCGGAATCCAGCATTCATTCATGCTGACGCAAGACGCCTTTGCAACTGGCAACGACAAGAATTTTGTCAATTATCGCACGTACTACTTTGTGGCGATTGCTTATGCCTACAACAACTATCGCGACTTTAGCTATGCTGCTTCAGATACAGCTCAGCTAACACCTTATCTGGAAAGTTCACACGGAGCGGGTGGTACTGTAATTCCGGTTGTCGCCGTGATGCCCAATCCTGCAAATGGCGATATGGGCACGGTCATCAATGCTGACTTCGGTGAAGGTGTCATCATCAAGCGGATCGAGGGTATCGGTAATGGTGGTCTTGCCACTGCCTTTGATGACGCGACGGAAGCACAGGCGCTGATGGGCCCGGATTATCAGGCTAAGGAGCCGGTGTATCGTCGTGGTCAGGGGCCGGTTGAAATCAAGGTTATCAATCCGGATTCTCTGAAGGACGCTTCCTGGCAGCTTTATATTACCGGTGGTAACAACATTGACTCTACGGTGGGTCTTGACTCAAGCAGCCGCTGGTTCCTTCTCAGCAGCCTCAATCCTACAGATACCATCTTTAGCGAGCGGACCTTCGTCAGCGAGAACGAGCAGATTCTTGAGAATTATGGTTTCTCGGTGAACATCCGCCAGGTGGCGCGCCCGGGCGACCTCAACTCAGTGAATAATGGACTGATTTCATCAGACATTATCTTCTCTAATCCCAATGATATCTGGTTGACAGGTGTAAAAGACGGAGAAGGAGAAGTAGTGACCAACTGGATTCGATCAGGTACACTTGACCAGCCGAAGGGTGCACAATGCAACTTCGCAGACGTGGGTGCTCCCTCTGCCAACCCCGACGAACAACAGGTGTACGAAAACCTGCTCCCCGGCTCTACACAGAATCAG
The DNA here is from genome assembly GCA_035914595.1 of Chitinophagaceae bacterium. Taxonomy (GTDB): domain Bacteria; phylum Bacteroidota; class Bacteroidia; order Chitinophagales; family Chitinophagaceae; genus UBA1952. The sequence goes on from JAMIQN010000100.1 coordinate 1,129, forward strand.
GGAACCTGGGCACCAGTGATGTTAGGTGCGGTGGAAAGCTCCCCCACTTGCGGCTTTGGTGTTGTGAATATTTCAATGCAGGGCAACCTGAACAAGTTGGAAGGCGTGGACATTGTATTCACCAGCGACACAAGCAAATGGACACGTTGCTTGGTTTTGGAAATGCAGGATGATCCTGCCGTTTCAGAAGGACATGCCAAGAAATTCTACCCACGCAGTCACCGGTCCTGGAATGGGCAGGTTGATGCAGAAGGCCGCCCGGTTTACAGCTCTGATCCAAACGATACCGGCTTCTCTCTGTTCCCCGGCTATGCCATTAATCAGGAGACAGGCGAGCGTGTGAACATCGTGTTTGGGGAAGATTCCTATCTCAAGTCCGATAACGGCAATGATATGATTTGGAACCCCACCAATCGTACGGTTGATGAAACCGGTGGTGTCATCTTCGGTGGTAAGCACTATATCTACACGCTCACGAGCCGCTATGATCAGGACGCCGAGTTCCTGAATTCATATGACCCCAGTGTAAGCATTGTTCCCTACTATCGTCATTTCCGCTGGATGTGCGTACCGCTCACCAATCATTTATTGCCGTTAAGCCAGCACTTGATTCCGACGGAGACGCGCGTTCGCTTCCGTGTCACGAAGCCTTATGGCCGCTACATTGCTGAAGGCAACGCCCCGGGTGCAAACAATGGTTTCCCGCTCTACAGCTTCTCTACATCTGGTATGGGCCCCACACCGCTTAGCGATGCTACCAACCCTTACAACAGCGACAAGCAGGCCCTGCTGGACAAGATTGCCGTAACTCCCAATCCATACTATGGTCAGTCAGGTTATGAAGGCAGTCGTCTGGACTCACGCGTGCGCATCGTCAACCTCCCGAAGACAGCGACCATCCGCATCTATTCTACAGACGGAACACTGATTCGTACACTGACTAAGGATAACCCTAACCAGTCTTTCCTGGATTGGGATACCCGCAATCAGAAGAATCTGCCTATTGCCAGCGGCATGTACCTCATCCACGTTCAGGCAGACGGAATTGGTGAAACCATCATTCGCTGGTTTGGAGCCATGCGCCCCATTGACCTGACATCGTTCTAATTCTTCAACGACCCATCGGATAAAACGCATCCGATGGGTTTCATCTTCTCAAGAATCTTTCTGCAAATGATCCCAACTATAGCAAAGAAGATGCTGGCAGCGACCATGCTGGCTGCTTTGGGCTTACCTGCCTACGCGGGAAACAAAGACCGCAGCGGACAGGCCGGTGCGCCTGAACTGCTCATCAACCCTTGGGCGGCGAGCACAGGGGTATTTGGTGCGAATACAGCGATTGTTACCGGTGTGGAAGCAATGAAGAGCAATATTGCCGGCCTTGCCTTCACTGAAAAATTTGATGTCGCTGCATCCTACAATTCTTACCTGAAAGGCTCCGGTGTAAGTGTGATTGACTTCGCACTTGGGGCTAACCTGGGCGATGCAGGTGTTGTAGGTCTCAATATGCAGGCTGTGAACTTTGGAGAGATTCAGGTAACTGACTACAACCACCCCTACGGTGGAGAAATCGGCACCTACAAACCCTCGTTCTTCAATGTGCAACTGGGCTATGCCAAGGAGTTTTCTCACAGTATTCACGCAGGTGTGGCTGCCACCTTTGTGAGCGAAAAGATTACTAATGCAGGCGCAATGGGTGCGGCCTTCGAAGCAGGCGTGCAGTATGTAACCGGTGCACGGGACAACTTCCACTTTGGGGTGACCCTTCGGAACGTAGGCACCAATATGAAGTTTACAGGCCCAGGCTTTTCATTCGATAGCGAATCTCCTGACGGCACATACGAGATCAGCCGCCAGTCGCCAACTGAGCGTTTTGAAATGCCTACCTACCTCAACATTGCAGGCGCATACGATTTTTATCTGGACGAAAAGAAACTGGCTAAGGAAAGCGACAAGCCCAAGCATCGCCTTACTATCATGGCCGGCTTCACTTCCAATTCCTTCAACAATGATTATATCCACGGTGGACTGGAATACGGCTACCGCGATATGCTCATGCTGCGCGCCGGCTATCGCTACGAAAAGAACATCGGTAATGATGAGCTGTCCACTACTTTCTTCACCGGTTTCGCTGCCGGTGCAACGGTGATGACACAACTGGGCGAAGGTGGTCCCCGCCTCGCTATTGATTATTCATTCCGCCCGACACACCATCCGGATAACGGCGTACACGTGGTGTCCATGCGCTTTATGCTGCCGAAAAAAGGCAAGGCAACCGACCCCGCTGAATAAGCTATCTTAGACATCCAGCAAGTCAAATTCGT
>JAMIQN010000101.1:0-14247 GCA_035914595.1 Chitinophagaceae bacterium
CTTCCTGAACGTGCAATTAAAACGGCCCGAAGCAGCCCAACTCAATACCAGCCTGGTAGGTGCCTACAATTTTGCAAACGTGATGAGCGCCGTGGCAGTGGGGCTTTCGCAAGGAGTCCCGCTTCCTGCCATTCATGAAGCACTTGCGGCATATCAGCCCGACAACAGCCGGTCGCAATGGCTGCGCCGGGGCAGCAACGACCTCATTCTGGATGCCTACAATGCAAACCCCAGCAGCATGAGCGCCGCCATTGAAAATTTTGCGGCAGCAAATCTTCCCCACAAACACCTCTGGCTCGGTGCCATGAAAGAAATGGGCAGCAGCTCCGAAATAGAGCACCGGCGCCTGCTGGAACTCGCCGACCGCTATACCTGGGACGAACTATTGCTGGTGGGTGAAGAATTTGCAGCTATGAAAGAGGGACGCCTCTGGTTTCCCGATTCGGCAGTGGCTGCCGCACATGTCAGACAACATCCGCCGGAAGGTGCTTCCATCCTGATTAAAGGTTCGCGTGGCAGCCGAATGGAGCTTTTGCTGGAAGCTTTACCGGTGTAAAAAAATTTCCCTGCAGAAAATCAATTTCAAAGCGACGGCCTACTCGTCAAGGGCCTTATCAATCTGCGCAATCATCGCCTGAATGGCAGCATCCTGCACGTGTTGAGCAGCCAGCCCCTGACGGTCGGCGGCATACATCAGCAGGCACATGGCCACAAAATCCTGCTCATCCTTTGCGGCATAATGGAGGCGCAATTCGGCAATCTGATCATTGATACGCTTGACAGAACTGCGCACGAAGGCTTCATCCTCCCGGGCTACCAGCAGCCGATAGCTGCGCCCTGCCACAAGGACATTGATCGGAATCAGATTTTGTTCGGGTACTTCAGGCACGGACTACTTGCTGCGTGCGAGGCCATGTCATCTTGCCCTTGGCTCGACTTTGCAACAATGGAAAGTTAGTTTTTCCTACGTGCTGTCGCAGGCCTCAACCTTCCGAGGTTTCCTGGTCTGCTACTGCCGATTCCCGGCTCAGGGTTTGTGACTGTATAGGTCTTGCTTTGTGCAAAAGCCGCTTCTGAAAAACCAACAACACCAGCACGCCGGTGGTGATGGAAGCATCTGCCAGATTGAAGACCGGCTCAAAAAAACTGAAGCTGCTACCGCCTACGACCGGCATCCAGGAAGGCCAGGTGCCCTGCACGATGGGGAAGTAAAACATGTCCACTACCTGCCCATGAAATAGGGCAGCATAACCCTGCCCCCAGGGCGTCAGATGGGCTACGCTGAAGATGCTTTCCGTGAAAATCATCCCGTAGAAAATGGAATCAATCAGATTGCCTGCTGCACCCGCCAGGATGAGCGATCCGCAAATGATCAGCCCGCGGGAATAGCGCTGGCGTACGAGCCGCAACAGCACAAAAAAGCCTGCAACAACAGCTACCAGCCGGAACAATGTGAGGAAGAGTTTGCCCCAGCTACTGTCTGAGAGTTTCATGCCGAAAGCCATGCCTTTATTTTCTACAAACAGGAGCTTGAACCAGTCGCCGGCCACATCCACATGTTCACCCAGGACGAAATGCGTCTTGACATAAATCTTCAAAACCTGATCGAGCAGGAGGATGCCCAGAACGATCAGAATGGCGCTACGATATTTCAACGGTTGCGATTATTGAATGGAAAATCTTCAGGGCTGGGTTTGGCCGGCAGCATCTTCATTCAAAGCCTGCAGCAGGGTTTGTCCCACGGCCTTGAGTGTGCTTTTATCAATCACCGACATATTATCTGCATGGGTGTGCCAGTGCGGAGCAAAGCCTGTGCTGGTGGTTTGCGTCAGCGCAATGACGTCTATCGTGGGGATATGCGCCATCTCATTGACGAACTTATGATCGTCGGTTACGCCGCCCTGGCTGGATTGAAACGGGAAGTAGGATGCGAAGCCTGCATTGGCTGCGGCCTGCCACACACGCTGCTGCACATCGGGTGCATACTGCGCTGAGGTTTGCTCCATCGGGAAGCGGCTGCCACGTCCGCCCACCATATCGAGCAAGATGCCATAATCCGCACGGTAGCCGGCCACATGCGGATGCTTTGCCCAATACTGCGTGCCGAGGCAGTAAGAATTTTCGCCCCATTCCGTCCGGCCATAATCTTCTGCATCGGTGAAGAAGATGTCCACGCCAAAGTCGGCAGGCAATGGATGAGCTTTTAGCTGTCGCGCCAATTCCAGTAGCACCCCCACACCGCTGCCGCCGTCATCTGCGGCAAGGATGGGCTTGTTCAAGTCGTGGTTGTCTTCGTCGGCCCAAGGGCGGCTGTCCCAGTGTGTGAGCAAGAGGACGCGCTTCTTTGCCTGCGGATGAATACTGCCTATGAGGTTGATGCAGGGAAGTTGCTTTTTGTCGCCGCCGGTAACGGTTGCATCCTGCCGATACACCGTGTCGCAAAAGCTGCGTAGCATTTGCTCCATCCAGGCTGCGCATTCACGCTGGGCCTTGCTGCCGGGCACTCGGGGCCCAAAAGCTACCTGGGCTTCCACATAGGCATAGGCTGAGTCAGCATTGAAATCAGGCACGGTCACTTTGGGTGTCTGCTTTGCCTCAGGCGCGGACTCGGTATTATGTTGCACCGGACTGTTGTTACAGGCTGAAAGGCTGAGGGCTATCAGGGCAAGGAGCAGGCCTTGCAAAAAATTCTTCTTCATGAAAGGCAATAAAAAAGCCCCCACCAAAAACGGCGGGGGCAAAATAAAGGAGCCTGCAGGAAATGATTACTTAAGATGCGTTTCCGCACCCTGCACCACCTCCTTGTCACTACCCTCATCGTTGACCACGTAGGCAATCAGGCGGCAATGGTCGGGGTTCCAGGAGGCATCTACCGTATAGACGAAAGCGCGCTCATACACGAGGCCCGGCTGCTTGGTGGCATACTGCGAAAGGATGACATTGCCGGTAGAGGACGTGATGATATCGCGGAGGACGTGCATGTGGACGTAGTCCTGATCATAGCCACCCGTGCCTGCACCTTCCTGTCCGTCAATCACGCTGTCTTCAACAATGGCCAGTGTCAGTTTTTGTGCTTTAGCCACCGGCTGCGTGTAGGCCACATGCACCTTGATGATGGCCTGACGGGAGGAGGCATCATAGTTGCTGGTGACAAGCACATTCGCAGACGTAGCCAGCGGAATACGACTATCAACTACAGACACCCAGGCTGTCCGGTCTATGAGCAGATTGTTGTTGCTGGGGCTGCGGTCTATGCCTGCAATGGGAATATTCGAAAGGCCGCCGTAGATATTGTTGGCAATATCCGTCCCGTCCTGAGAACGGTTGTCGTGGCGTGTATAAATCTGGTCAAAAGGTGTGTCCATAGGGCGCGACTGCGGGGGGCCGAAAGGCTGGATGCCAAGAATAGCCACGCGGTTCGGATATTTCTGCTCAATCGCTGCCAGCACGACGTGGCCCTGCGGGCAGGGCGGGCATTTCACACCTGTAAACTCTTCAATCACGACAACTCTGCTTTGCGGAGCCTCCACAGCAGCAGTGAAAGAAGTGTCGCTGGCTTTCGGTCCATAATCAACCGGCGGGGGCGTCTCCTTACAAGCAGCAAACAGGGCCAGTGCAGCCACAGCACCCAGAAAATATTTAGTCATGAGAAATTCTTTGTGGGCGCCAAAAATACGGCAGGCAGCGGGCGGCCTTCGTTTGGATGCGGTAAAACCGCTACAGCCTGCGTTTATTCTACTTTTACGCCTTCGGCCCCGTGCGGGCAGGTGCTAACCAGAAAGGCGATGGAAGAATCTAAGCGACAAAAGCAGGTAGGCCAGCTTATCCTCGAAGAGATGAGCGATATTTTTCTCAGAACCGGCATGAACATGGTGGACGGCGGTATGCTCAGCATCTCCAAAGTGAACCTGACCCCCGACCTGATGGAAGCTCGCATCTACCTCAGCCTTTTCAAGGTAAAAGACCCCGAAGCGTTGCTCAAAGACATCAAAGCACGCACCGGCGAATGGCGCAATATGCTGGGGCAGCGTATGAAAAACCAGTTGCGCCGCATCCCTGAACTCCAATTTTATATAGACGATACACTCGACTATGTCTTTCGCATGGAAGAGCTTTTCAAGGAAATTAAAGGCGGCCCAAAGAGCTAAGCCTGCGCGGCTCACACCACTTCGATTTCCCTTCTTTACCCCTCCGATTTTTCACCTGCATCATTTCGCGCTTTTTGCAGCCCGCCTTGCCTGCGGAACGAGGCCTTTGATGCCTTCGCTTTTCAATTAAGAATTCAGTCACTGTGGCCAGCCTTTCCCTCAAACGCCCCATCATCTTCTTCGACCTTGAGACCACCGGCACCAACATCGTTACCGACCGGATCGTTGAAATTTCCTTAGTAAAAATTTTGCCCGACGGCAGCCGCGATTCCTGGCTGCAACGGCTCAACCCCGGCATCCCCATCCCTGCGGAAGCCACAGCCGTCCACGGCATCAGCGATGAAGATGTCCGGGATGAAAAATCATTTCGGCAGATAGGCCGCGACCTCTGGACCTGGATGAAAGGCTGCGACCTGGGCGGCTACAATTTCATTCGTTTCGACCTGCCCCTGCTGGTAGAGGAATTCATGCGTGCCGGAGTGACCGAGGCCGATTTTCGCTCCTGCAAGCTGGTGGATGCCCAACGGATTTTTTTCAAAATGCAACCCCGCGATCTGAGCGCTGCCTACCGGTTTTATTGTGGCAAGACGCTGGAAGATGCACACAGTGCAGAGGCCGACAACAAGGCCACCATTGAGGTACTGGAGGCCCAGATTGAGGCCTATGACCTCGGGAATGATGTGGCGGACCTGCACGATTTCATCGCGGAGCCGGCCCCCTTTGTGGATTACGCGGGCAAGCTGCGGCTGAATGATAAAAAAGAAGCCGTTTTTGCCTTCGGAAAATACACGGGCCGCCGCGTGGAAGAAGTCTTTACGCAGGAGCCCAGCTACTATGATTGGATGATGAAAGCCGATTTCAGCTTAGACACCAAGCAAAAAATCTCCGACATCTATAATCGGATGAAACTGGAAAAGCTGCGCAGCAAATAAGCGCACCCGGCCCTGCCGTCGCATCCAGCCTATATTCGCAACTTCATTTTTTACCCCGCACGCACATTGGATAAGCTGGTCGTAATTCCAACTTACAACGAGAAGGAAAACATCGCCAACATGACCCGCGCGGTGAGGGCGTTGCCGGGTGACTTCCATATTCTGGTGGTGGACGATGGCTCGCCCGATGGCACCGCTGCGATCGTCAAGGACTTGCAGCAGGAATTTCCCGGCGCGCTGTTTTTGCAGGAGCGCAGCGGCAAGCTGGGCCTCGGCACGGCTTATATCCACGGCTTCAAATGGGCTTTGCAGCACGGCTATCAGTTCATCTTCGAGATGGACGCCGACTTCTCGCACGACCCTAAAGACCTGTTGCGCCTGCATGAAGCCTGCGCTCAGGGTGGCGCCGACATGGCCATCGGGTCCCGCTATGTGAAGGGAGGCTGCGTGGAGAACTGGCCCAAAGACCGAATCTTCATTTCGAAGGGAGGAGCGCTGTACACGCGGCTGATCACCTGGATGCCCGTCAAAGACCCGACCGCCGGTTTTGTATGCTACACGCGCCGCGTACTGGAGGCCCTGCCACTGGATGATGTGCGCTTTGTAGGCTACGCCTTTCAGATCGAAATGAAATACCGCGCCTGGAAGATGGGCTTCAAATTGCGCGAGGTGCCCATTCGGTTTATTGACCGCGTGGCAGGTGCCTCCAAGATGAGCAAGGGCATCGTCAAAGAAGCGATGATGGGCGTGTGGAAAATGCGCGGCTTTTTGAAATAAGCAACAGCCTGATTTAGGAGCATAACACTTGCTTTTTCAAAGAAAAATCTGCCTCAAAGGCTGCTACTCTGAATTCAAGCCCGGGCAGGCATCGGCTCCAAGACCAAGGCCTGCTTGAAATAGGCCCTGCTGTTGAAAAACGTGAAGGCGATGCAGGCGATCAAAACAGCTCCTTTAATCAGCAGGGTATAGTGCCCAAGCAGACGGTCGGGAACGCCGCAAGCAACCGCAATCAGCATGATAACCGGGACATTGCTGCGTTTGAATTTGGGCACACGCACCTGAAGGCACTTGTCTGTGTGGGGCAGTATTTCCACCATCTGCTTTTTCCCTTGCATCCCAACGGAGGAAGCACGAAGTTGATACGTGCCAGGAGCAAGCTCCAGTTCCAAGGAGGCATCACCACGCAGGTTGCCTGCCGTTTTTCCATCCACCGCAATCTGAATGCTGAGATCCCCTCTTCGGAAAGCTTCGGAACGATGAATAATCAGCTTGGGCATGGGTCATGGAAGCGGTTGGCTGCAAGGTAGTTTTTACTTGATTGAAAGGGGGAAAAGCCTCACCCTCCCCCAAAAAATTCCCCTATTCATTGCGTGTTTTCACCCCTCTTGGGGGCAGTAGAAAGGGCCTTTCAGGAAGACACTTTTGGCTGGAACAATAACCCCCAAAAATCCAGCTTTATGAAACGCATTCCGCTCCTTCTCGTGCTGGCTATGAGCCTCTCCTTCGCAGCTTGCCAAAAAGAAGAAACACCCGGCCCCAGCGCCGGCACCAACAGCAGCACGCCTCAAAACGTAACCGGCAGCAAGAAGCCGGCACCCATGCTTCGCCGACTTCCCAGCTTCTCTAAAATGATGGAACCTGCCGTGCGTGGCGGTGAACATCAATGGCTGGATAGCGACAAGAATCGCCCTGAAATACTCCCTACTGAAGCCATTCAATAGTGTGCTCAAAAGCCCACGCCGATGCCGAACTCCACCAATTCGGCATCGGCCAGGTGAGTCTTCAACAGGCCTGTCAGGCACAGTTCTTTCAGCGCACCATGCTCCTGCTGGATCAGGTACACATTGTAGCCCAGCTTTTCATAGAAAGGCGACAGACGCAGCATGGCTTCCTTTACATACACGCCCACCTGAGCCACAAAGCCGAGGCGCCCAATCATCCATTCGTGGCCTACAAAAACAGCACTCTTCCATGAGTTGGCAGCCTCCTTGCCGATATTGATTTCGTTGTTGCGCTGAAAGGCATAGATGCTGGTGTGATAGGAATAATCCACCCCGATGAAAACCTTGTTCAGGTTGTGATAGCGACGACTCAGAAATAGCGAACCGATGTAGGTAGGATAGACAGGGCCATCGCCATGCCCGCTTTCATTGAAAGCAAAGCCGGCCCGCGCCTGAACTAAAAAACGATTGCGCAACCGTTTGCGTTCGCGCTGCACCCGCGCAGGCTGATCACCATCGGGCCAATATCGCAGCCCTACATGTGCTCCATAAAAATTCACTCCCAGATTAGGTTGCTTCATGGCTGCATTGCTGAGGTGGCAAAAGCTGAGGCCGAGCTGCAGGCTCCAATTAGGATTGACGCGGTAGCGCAAGTCAGTACTGAAACTGCTGAAGTTGTTCCAGGCGCTGCCAATGGCATTGTTGACCGTATCCCAGACAGGCCCCCGCTCGAAATGGCGCGTTACATAGCCCAGGCCCAGCCCGCCGCGAAAGGTCCACGACAGGCGTTTGCCGTTAATCAGCTTCAATTGCAGCAGCGGATAGAAACCAATGGCTGAGCCGTAAATCGAATCAATGCCGTAATGAAGGAAGGTGGCACCGAAGCCCCAGACGGGATAATGACGTTGCTGCTCCCAGTCGTACCTGCCATAGGTCTGTTTGAGCCAGGCAAACTCCACAGCCGTGGACAGCGTCGGCACCGGCGGTCGAAACTTGGGTGTATGCTTCAGCACCTTTCCTGCCAGCAGGTTAAGCTCATAGCCTGAGCCCGGTTGTGCGGAGGCTTCCGTTCGGCAGAGGAACAGCAGGAGGAGTAAAAGCAGAAACCGGAGGCGCATGGAAAGGGCGCCAAAAATAACCTGCTCAGAACTGCACCTTCACCTTCATCCGTGTGCCGCCACGCAGGAATTCCAGATCGGCAATATTGCCTGCTTTCTGATGGCTCAGGGCTTCCATATAGCTCTGCATCCCTCGCACCTCATCGCGCCCCAGCCTGACAATCACATCACCCGGTTGCAGCCCTGCATGTGCGGCAGGCCGCCCGTCAATGACGCCATCCACGCGAAGGCCTACTCCCTGAAAGGCATAGTCCGGCATGATGCCGAGGGTGACCTTGAAATGAACCCTTCCCATGCTGCTTTGCTTCGTATGCGTGAATTGCGGTCGCGGCGCCGGGTCCATCGTCGTCAGCACCTGCTCAATGGCCTGAATGACGCGCACCATGCCCGGATAATTCAGCTTGTCCGCATCATCGGTAGGCTTGTGATAATCGCGATGGCTGCCGGTGAAAAAGAACAAAACGGGAATGCCTTTGTTGTAAAAAGAGGTATGGTCCGAAGGGCCGGCGCCGGAAGAATCGGGCACCAAGCGAAGGCCATCCTGCTGCAGAATGCCCGGAATGATGCCCCAGGAAGGCGAAGTGCCGAGGCCGCCCACGGTCAGGGCTGAACTGCTATCCACCAGCCGGCCTACCATGTCCATGTTGATCATGTAGGCTATATGGCTGCTGTCCATGCCGGCCTCATTCATAAGGGCTTTGGAGCCCAGCAGGCCCAGTTCTTCGGCAGAAAAATGGGCAAAGAGATAATTGTAATGATGCAGCGATGCGCGATTGTCCCGGAGCCATGCGGCAATCTGTAGCAGGGCCGCCGTGCCGCTGGCATTATCGTCTGCTCCGTTATGTATTTCGGGTGTCTTTCCTGCATACAATGAACCGCCATCTTCGCCATAACCCAGATGGTCGTAGTGGGCACCAATAACGACGGTTCGCTTGGCGCCATTGTCTAAATAAGCAAGCACATTATCACCCTCAACCTGAGGCCGTTCGATGTCCACATTCATCTGTACAGCCAGAGTTGTGGCATCATTGGCGGTCAGCTTCTTCCAGATTTCATTGCCTACAAAAGCAACCGGAATGCTCAGTGATTCAAAGTCGGAATGGCGATTGAATTCCGGTGCATACTTCGAGCCGAAGGGGTCATAGAAAAGGACGCCGGTAGCGCCTGCCTTAGCCGCGTCACGGGCTTTCTCCCAGGCTGTTTTTTCACACTCAAAATGCGGATTGCCCGCCTCTTCTTTGGAGGCATAGATTGGCAGAGTCCAGATGCTGCCCTGCTCCTGCACGTCAATCAGCACCTCTCCTTTTACGGCTCCATGTGCACTAAAAGGGAAAGGGTACAGCTCTGCGCCAAGCTTCATCGCCCGGCCACCGAGGCTGATGGCAGTAGCCCCCATCTCGTAGCCACGGGTGAACTGAAAAGGGTGCCGATACTTCGTACCAAAGGCGGGAATGCCGAGCTTTTGATAGCGAGCTATGATATAGGCAGCGGCTTTGTGAGCGCCTTCGGTGCCGGCGCGGCGGCCTTCCAAAGCATCAGAGGCGAGGTAGCTTACATCGGTGCGCAGCTCGCGCATCACCTTTCGATTGCTGCGGGAACGGGCGCTTGCCGGCTCGGCGATCAGGGTGATTAAAAGAACGAGAGAAAGAAGAGAAAACGGCTTCATTGAAATGGGCGCAAAGGTAGGCAGAGTGCTCCTGCACCACCGACCCAGCCGCTTCATTCACAGGTAAAAAGGGCAAAAAACAGGGGCGCTCCAAACCTTGTGGAAGCGCCCCTGAAAAGTGAGACTGCACTCGCGTTAACGGCCCGATGTTTCGCTACTGTAGCGTCAGGGGACGGGACCATTTTGTGTTGCCGGATTGGAGCTCCACGAAATAGGTGCCGGGGGCCGCCCCTCCGATATCTATATCCTCAGAAACACGGGTAGAGGTTGTTTTGATTTGTTTCTGCCACACCGGCCGGCCTTCCATATCCCGCACTGTGACGTGCAGGTTTTGGGGTGCCTCTTTGAATGCCGCCAATAGCCGAAAACTGCCTTTGGTAGGATTGGGGTATATCTGAATGTCGGAAGCCGATGCAGAGGCGGGCACCGCATTGGGCGGGCCGGGAACAAGGTCAAAACCGAATTGGGCACTTCCACCACTCCCCGTCAAGATACCTGTTGCGCCGGGCCAGTGCTCCACAGCAATGCTATCCCTGAAGCCGGACAAACAACGTAAGGTGCCGCCACCGCCCGAATCTGCCAGCACAACCCATCCCTTAGGTACCGGAAGCCCAAATGCAAATTCCACTACTAAGTTTTGCTCCGAACTGGCATTGTAGTAGAAGCCATTGCCCATCAAGGGAAATTTCCACCAGTAGGCCCATTGCGTGAGCAGGTCTTCTGTTACCGAATCTGCCTTAAATACCGTCGTAAGGCCGGTAATGAACGTATCGCGAACGCCATAAGTGGTGGACAGATTGTACTTGAAGCTATCCCGTTGGGTATATCCCATCTTGATTTCGACATTATACAATGTGCTGATAGTATTAAAGGTCTTTGCTCCCCTGGCCCAGAAATAGATGTTCTTCATGTATCCCCGAACCGTCCGGGGCAGGAACTCGCTATCAGGGTAGATGAATTGTAATCGCCTGCCTCGTACAGGCGTGTCCGTAGTGTTATCCCCATAATAAAACCACGCATTAGGAATCGCCACATGGCTTTGCCTCCGCATATATTGAGGGGTGCCCTGAGCACTACTCAAATTAGGGGAGAGCAGCGCAAGCAACGCCAGTAAGAGGAGCAATTGGCAGTACCTCATTCCTTTGTGTATCCTATTCCGTACTGTATCGGGCTTCATCCGGCTATTACCGAAGTTGGAGATTAATTCACAGCAAAGTCGCGGGGGGGGGGGCAGAGTTGAATTTTTACGATGTGATGCATAACGAAAAGCCATTTGAAGCATAGCGAACTTACAAGGAAAACCCGTGTAACCCAGCATCAAATCGGTTATTACACCGCACCAATTGAGCAAGAGGAAATGCAGCGCTTATCCGGTTTCCTTACACCATGAATTAGGCCGGGGCCATCCGAAAGGACATCACTTTCTGCCCGGCATTCTTCCCAGCCTTTTCTCGTCGCGCAAGCGCAGGAAGAAATAGATGAGCATGTTCACGATGCCCGGGATGGGGCTATAGCCCGCGTTTCCGTAGCCTTCCAGTTTCACAAGGCATCCCATCAGGATGAGGATGGAGCCGCCAATGAGGAATCTGTATCGAAAGCGAATCTTGGAGGGCACAACCGTAGCAGAGGTCACATCCGGCAGCGCGCAACATTGCTACAAACCTGTGAACCCGCCGGGTTCAGAATCCTGAATCGCATTGAAATCACCATAATTCCCAAGGGATTCAACGCGCCATGCACTCAGCGCTCTACCCGAAGGCCTCGTTCTTCCATCACGAGGCGGGTGCTGCCGGCCCGCTGTTCCTGCGCTTCCTTGGCCGCCTTCACAAAGGCCACAAACAGCGGATGCGGATTCTCGACGGTGCTCTTGTATTCCGGGTGGAACTGGGTGCAAACGAAATAGGGGTGCGTCGCGATTTCCATGATTTCGACAAGGCCGGTTTCGGGGTTGATGCCCGAGGGGATCATGCCACCTTCTTCAAAAGCAGCGAGGTAGGCGTTGTTGAATTCATAGCGGTGGCGGTGGCGCTCACTGATGTGGCAGTTTTTGTAAAGCGTGGCTACGCGGCTGCCTTCGCGCAGGGTGCAGTCGTAGGCGCCGAGGCGCATGGTACCGCCCATCTGCGTGATGGCTTTCTGCTCTTCCATCATGGCAATGACGGCCTGCTCCGTGTCGGGCTGCATTTCGGTGCTGTGGGCGTCTTTCATGCCCAGTACGTTGCGGGCAAATTCCACGCAGGCCATCTGCATGCCAAGGCAAATGCCGAAGAAGGGAATCTTCTCTTCGCGTGCAATTTTTATCGCCTCGATTTTGCCTTCGATGCCGCGAGAGCCGAAGCCGGGCGCTACCAGGATGGCATCCAGTTGCTGCAGCTTTTCGAGCGCGTTTTCGGGGGTCAGGTGCTCACTGTGGATGTTGCGCACTTCCACCTTGCATTCATTGACGGCGCCTGCATGTATCAGGGCTTCAAGGATGCTTTTGTAGGCGTCCTGCAGCTCCACATACTTGCCGATCAAGCCCACGACCACTTTGCTTTTCGGGTAGCGGAGTTTGTTGAGAAACTCCTTCCATCGCAGCAATTCAGGCTCATCACCCAAGGGCAGGTCCAGCTTCTGCAAGCAGATAATATCCAAGCGTTCGCGGAGCATCTCTAAGGGTACTCCGTAGATGGTGTCCGCATCTAAAGCCTCTATTACCGCATCCTGACGGACGTTGCAAAAGAGGGCAATCTTGCGCTTGAGGTCTTTGTAGAGCGGTTCTTCGGTTCGGCAAACGATGATGTCCGGCGTCAGGCCGTTTTCGCTCATCATTTTCACGCTGTGCTGCGTGGGTTTCGTCTTCAGCTCCTTGGCAGCTTTGAGGTAAGGGATCAGCGTCAGGTGCACCACGATGGCATCATCCTCGCCAAGCTCCCATTTCAACTGACGAACTGCCTCGATGTAAGGAAGGCTTTCGATGTCGCCGACGGTGCCTCCCAACTCGGTGATGACGATGTCGTATTGATCGCCTTCGCCCAGCAGCATGATGCGCCGCTTGATTTCATCGGTTATGTGCGGAATGACCTGCACCGTCTTGCCGAGGTAGGCGCCGGCGCGTTCCTGATTGATAACGTGCTGGTAAATGCGGCCGGTAGTTACATTGTTGGACTGCGAGGTAGCCGTGTTTAGAAAACGCTCGTAATGGCCGAGGTCCAGGTCAGTTTCGGCTCCGTCTTCGGTCACGTAGCATTCTCCGTGTTCGTAGGGATTGAGGGTTCCCGGATCCACATTAATGTAAGGATCGAACTTCTGGATGGTAACGCGATAGCCGCGTGCCTGAAGCAGCTTGGCTAAAGAGGCGGCAATGATGCCTTTACCCAAAGAAGAGGTGACCCCGCCGGTCACGAAGATGTATTTGGCCATAAAAAATCAGACTTGCTTGCGTGACCGGCGCATGAGAGAAATCGCTTGCGCCCAGCGGTCGGGCAAAGATAAAGAACTGCCTTGTCGTGCTGTATGCGGATGTGCGCGATGCCGCCCCGCGGCCTGTGGGTAAGTGCACAAAAAAAGCGCCCCGAAAGGCGCTATTGTTTTGAAAAAAATGGAAATGATTGTTAGGTAAAAGGCGCCTGAGCTTTTCTCAGCCGCCGGCATATTGACTGATTACCTGGTTTTCGGCAAGGCTAAAAAGCCAAAGCATAATCACCAGCAGAATAGCGGCAAAAAACAAGGCCAGAAGAAGGGGGCGATGCCTGGCGACTTGCTCCGAAATCCAATCGCTCAGGGTTTCGCTCCAAGCTTTCCGCCGATGGTGATGGCCATGGTGATGGTGTCTTCGCGGCTGCTCATCCAAAGAGCGCACGCTGCCGCGGGCAGCAGTTTGAGGGTCCGGTAACATAGTGATAGGTGGGGGGAATTCCGGCCTGCACCATTGCATTCCGTATTCCCAGCCTAATATACGCCAGAAAGAAATACGTTAACTGCTTGCAAAGGTTTTCCGAAAAAAATGCTGCCTTTTTCTTCGAACTCGCCGGCATCATCGGTTGTAAAGAAGCTGGTTTGCCCGCCCCGGCTCAGCCGCTGCTCCATTTCCGGATGCCGCTGCAGGTAATCTGCCAAGCTGTCGGCCACAATGCCGCCCTGCGTGATCAGGCGAATATGCTCGGGCAGGTATTCCAGAATCTTTGGAGTCAGCAAGGGGTAATGTGTGCAGGCCAGCAGCACCGTGTCTATGTTGGGCGACTGATTCAGCAGGCTTTTCAAATATTTTTCAACCAAATAATCTGCTGCCACACTTTCATGTTCGCCGGCTTCAATGATAGGCACCCACAGCGGGCAGGCCTGCTGATACACGCTCAGGTCGGGAAAAAAACGGGCAATCTCAATGGCATAGGACTGGCTCTGCACCGTGCCTTTCGTTCCTAAAATGCCTACATGCCGCGTCAGGGAGTAATTGCCGATGATTTCAGCCGTAGGCCGAATGACACCCAGCACGCGCTCATTGGGGTGAGCCTTCGGCAAATCCTGCTGCTGAATGGTGCGAAGAGCCTTGGCAGAAGCTGTGTTGCAGGCCAGAATGATGAGCGGACAATGCTGCGCAAACATCCACTGCACACACTGCCAGGTGTAGGCATGAATCGTATCGAAAGAGCGACCGCCATAGGGGGCGCGGGCATTGTCGCC
>JAMIQN010000102.1:0-9804 GCA_035914595.1 Chitinophagaceae bacterium
CCGACTTTCACGCCCGAGAACCAGATGTTGTTGCCCTTTTGAAGGCCGCTTACATCCTGAAAAACGGCCTTGAGTGGAAACGATGAGCTGAAGCTGTGCTTTTGACCGCCGAGCGTAAACACGCCGATTGCAAACAGCAGCAATCCGAGCACCAACACGATGCCTACCACAACAGCACGGCGGTTCTTAGTACTTCTCATAGTCGGGTGTGCGGCTTGTGCATTCTCCTCGGGCTTCCATGAATCTCTGCACAGCGCACTATTTCTGCAATTCCGGTCCTTGTCCTGCGTGCTTTCCCTCGCAACGAAAAAAGCGCCGACTCAACAACGTCAGGAACTTGCTTTTCTTTTTTTGAAATGGCGTCAAAAGTACCGTGCTCGCCTCATACGGCTCGAATCAATCGGTGGGCACAACCAAAACGCGGGCCTAACGGAGCCAGCCCACGCCCGCGATAGTCAGGAAGTGAAATTGTAATCGTAAAAAGCACGAATACGTTCATCGCGGTCAGCAAATACTTCGTCGAAAGTGCCCTGCCTGAAAAACTGCCCATCAAGCAGAATGGCGATCCTGTCTCCGGTTTCTTTGGCACAGGTGAGGTCGTGCGTAATGATGATGGCGCTGGTGTTGAAGCGCTGTTGCACCTCGCGGATGAGGTGGTTGATTTCCGTGCTGGTAATCGGGTCCAGACCGGCAGTTGGTTCATCGTAGAGCATGATTTCAGGCTGCAGAATCAGGGTGCGCGCAATGCCGATGCGCTTCCGCTGCCCTCCACTCAGCTCAGGTGGATACTGGTGTTCTGTTTGTGACAGGCCCACCGCATCCAGCACACGCGCTACCGCCATAGACCGCTCTTTCCGGGTAAGGTGTCGTTTGTTCCGGACCAGCGGAAATTCCAGATTTTCTTTCACGCTCATGCTGTCATAAAGAGCACTGTGCTGGAATGAAAAGCCAATCTTCAGCCGGAGTTGTTGCAGGTCTTTTTCTCGAAGGCCGGTAACATCCTGTCCCAGCACCTGAACCGTTCCGCTATCGGGTAGCATCATGCCGGACACAATCTTGATAAGAACGGATTTGCCGGTGCCGCTACGTCCGAGCACGACCACGTTTTTACCCGAAAACAAATCCAAACTGACGCCTTTCAACACTTCATTCTCGGCAAAAGATTTGAACACATTGCGCAATGAAATCACCGGCTCTGTGGCGGAGCTCCGAATCTGCAGATTTAAGTGCCGTGACATCTCTATCGAAACGCGTTGACGATTTGAACAATGATCATCTCTTCAATAAAGATGAGGAACATGGAAATGACGACTGAGGCGTTGGCAGCGCGTCCTACGCCCATCGTTCCCTGCTTGGCATTGTAGCCGCGGATGCAGCCCACCATCCCTATCGTAAAACCATACACAATGGACTTAGTCAGCGAAGTCCAGATGTCCATGAAAGTGATTTTCTCAAAGGCCTTTTCAACAAAAAACGCGAAAGAGGTGCTTTCATTGGAATGCACATCAAGGTAAGAGCCCCAGAGACCAAAGCCTGCGAAGAAGCACATCAGCACAGGTATCATAATGGTTGTGGCCAGCACCCGCGAAACCACCAGGAATTTAAACGGATTGGTAGCACTCACTTCCATCGCGTCTATCTGCTCCGTCACCTTCATGGAGCCAAGCTCAGCACCAATCTGAGAGCCTACTTTTCCCGCACAAATAAGCGCTGTAACAAGAGGAGCCAAGGCGCGCAAGATGGCAATGGACACCAACGAAGGGAGCCAACTGGTAGCTCCAAATTCCGCAAGCGAGGGGCGCGACTGTTTGGTGAAAACGATGCCGGTGATAAAGGCCGTCATGCAAACCAGCAGCAGCGATTTGTAGCCCACATCATAGCACTGGCGGATGATCTCATTGAATTCGTAAGGTGGCCGCACCAGCTCTTTAAAAAAATTGCCGATGAAAGCAAACACCCGATAAACAGAGGCGAAAGCGTTATCCAGCGTCTTGGATAAAACGTACCCGCTCCGAGGCTTGGATTCGGGTTCTGTTGGGGAAAACTGCGTATCAGAATCCATGGGATGGAGCTTGCCAGCACCCTGGCTTTGGGGCTGTAATTTTAGCCCAAATGGAACCAATCATCACGATCCGTAACCTGAGTAAGCGATACGGTGACAAGGAGGTCCTTCACGACATCAACCTCGACATCTACCCGGGTCAAATCATCGGATACATTGGTCCTAATGGGGCCGGCAAGAGTACGACCGTAAAAATTCTTACCGGAATTACTTCTGACTTTGAAGGAACCATTACCATCGCTGGCAAGGACCTGCGCGAAAATGTGATGGAGATAAAAGGCATGACCGGCTATGTGCCGGAAATGGCAGAATTGTATGACCTGCTGACGCCGCAGGAATATCTCAGCTTCATTGGCCGGCTCTATCATCTCAGCGATGCGCAAATTGAGGAGCGCTCTCGAAAAATGCTCCAATCGTTTGGCCTCGCAGACCATATGAATCAACGCATGGACGCCTTTTCAAAAGGCATGCGCCAAAAGGTTTTGCTGACCGCCGGCCTGCTTCACAATCCGGGCATCGTCATCCTGGATGAACCGCTTTCCGGCCTGGATGCAAACGCCGTCATCATGGTGAAAGAACTGCTGCAGGTGCTCAAAAGCGAAGGGAAAACCATCTTCTACTGCTCGCACATGATGGATGTGGTAGAGAAGGTGAGCGACCGTATCGTGCTTATTGATGAGGGCCGCATCATCGCCGATGACACCATTCAAAATCTTCGCGGAGACGCCAACAATTCACTGGAACAAATCTTCGCTCACCTCACATCAAAAGGCGACATCAGCGATCGCGCCTCCGATATTGCTGCTGCGCTTCAGGGCTAAGAATACGTCGCCTCCCCTGCCCGAATGGCAAGCCCACATTTCCGTTAGCCGGCTTTTGGCCGCTCTCTGTTTCACCCCAAAATCGTAGAGAAGGTTTCGATGAATCGATTCTTGCTTTTCCTGGTTCTGATGCCACGCAGCCTGTACAGCAGGCTCGGCGCAGACACACTCCAACTCCGGGCCCTGCTGGAGGTGCGGCTGAAGATGGATGACCGCAGGCCGCTGAATATTGGCCGAAATCAACAGCAGAAAAAAGCAAGGCGCTTTTCATCGGCACTCGGCGTGATGGTCGCCTTCTTCACCGGCATCATCTACATCTTTCCGCTCCTAATGATGGACGACCGGCTCAGTGCATTGTGGCTGTTCTTCACGATGTATCTGTTCCTGCTGTGTTTCACGCTCATTTCAGATTTTTCGAGTGTGCTGTTTGATACGCGGGATAAATACATCGTACATCCCCGCCCCGTCTCTGACCGAACGATGTTTCTGGCGCGGCTTCTGCACATTTTCATCTACCTGTTTCGCATCGTCATTCCTATGTCCTTACCGGGCTGGATTGTCATGGGCATCATGTATGGCTGGAAGGCTGCGGCATTCTTTCCGCTGCCGCTGCTGCTGTTGGTAGTCACGGCGCTCTTCATCGTGATGAGCGTGTATCTGATCATGCTTCGCATTGCTTCAGGAGAAAAGTTCAAGGAGCTGCTCAGCTATTTCCAGATCGCATTTTCGGTGATCATTTTTGCCACCTATTACTTGGTTCCGCGAGGAATGGATTCGGCAGAAGTGCAGCACTTCCAGGTGGCTGCATATGGCTGGGCCGTTTTCACACCGAGTTATTGGCTCGCCGCTACATTTAGTTGGGTGCATGTGGTGGGCGAGGGCATGAAAGGCCTTTGGATGTTGGGTATTCCGGCAGTGGTGTTACCGCTGTTGCTGTTGTGGCTGAGCTTACACTACCTCGCCCCGCAGTTTGCCGCAAGGCTCAACCGACTGGACGTATTGGAAACCTCAGAACATAGCAAACCCGCCATGGCAGTGGGCAAGGCTTCGACAGGCGGAAAAATCTATCAGGTTCTTGCACGATGGCTCAATCGGCAGCCATCCGCACAGGCAGGCTTCATCATGGTGTGGCTTCAAACGGCGCGTAGCCGTTCGTTCAAGATGAAGGTCTATCCCATGTTCGCGTACGTGCCCATCTACTTCCTCTACCTGATGTTGCAGAGCAAACACACATTGGCCGCACAGTGGCGGCACCTGCCCGAAACGGGCACGCATCTCATCCTTCTTTACATGTGCTCCGTGGTCATGCTACAGGCTTATTCATTTCTGTGTATCTCCGATCAGTACAAGGCTTCGTGGATCTATTATGCGGCCCCATTGCATGAACCTGGAGCTATTCTCGCGGGTGCTTTCAAGGTGATCTGGGTGAAATATTTCCTTCCCTTTTTTGCGGCGGTAACTGTGTTTGTTCTCGCTGTCTGGGGCCTTCCTGCCATCTCTGACGTTGCTCTGTCGTTGGTCAATATCACTTTGTTTGCTGCGGTGGTGGCGCGCATGTCTTACCGGCGGTTTCCCTTTTCTCAGATTGACCAATCTGTTAAGAGTGGCTCTAAGTTTTTGCGGGCCTTGGTTGGAATGTCCATTCCGGCTGCGCTGGGCATTGGGCACTATCTCGCCTTACACATCCTTTGGCTGAAGCTGCTCTATCTGGTATTGTCTTCGATCCTGTTGTGGCTGGTGTGGGACAGTTACCTCCATACCAAGTGGGAAGCCATGAAAGAAGCACAATGAGGTTATTCCGTTAGAAGGCTATAATCTTGAATTATTCCGTTAGAAGGCTATAATCTGTAATTATTCCATTAAAAGGCTATATTCGGGTATGGCTTCCAAGAAGAAAAAACCTGACTACGCCGTCGTCACTGCCGACCTTGTCAGCTCGCGGAAACTAAAAGCAACTGACATCGAAAGCCGGCTAAAAGAAATTGCGCGAATCATAGAAGCACGCCTTTTCAGGAGAAAGAAAAGCTTCGAGATATTTCGGGGAGATTCCTTTCAGGCACTGCTGGTGCGGCCCGCCGATGCCTTGCAAGTGGCGTTGCTCTGGCGCTCGGCTATCAAAGCAACCGTCAGTGGCAGCTTCCAATGGGATGTGCGCATTGCCATTGGCCTTGGCCCCACAACCCATATAGGCAAGAATCTCGCCGCTTCCGGCGGCCCTGCATTTCAGCAATCCGGAACCCTGCTTGACCAAATCAAACACAACGATGCACAACGCCTTGCTTTCAGCACGGACGATGAAAACTGGGACGATGCACTCAACACCCAATGTATCCTTGCGGAGCAGATCATGAGCCGCTGGACACCCACCGCCGCTGAAGCCATTTTTCAACAATTGCTCTTCGACGAAACACAGCAGAACCTGGCTGCCCGCCTTGGCATTTCCCAACCTTCCGTCCATAAAAGATTGCAGACAGCCGGATCCTCGGCCATTCGGCATTGGGAAAGCCATTTTCGCAAGATGGCCGCTGAACGATTAACCCCTCAACCCTGACACATGGATTGGAGCCTGCCTGCCCGACTATTGCTGGCACATATCCTGGGCGATTACCTGCTGCAGCCCGATGCGTGGGTGGCGCACCGCAATGCACATCACGTCGGCTCCTCACGGCTCTACCTCCACGGACTGATTCACTTTCTGCTGGCTGCCATCCTTTCTTTCCGAAGCGATGGATGGATGATTGCCGGCATCATTGCGGCGGGACATATTCTGATGGACGGATTAAAGTCCCTGATTTCAGACCCGGGCAGCATCGTTGCTTTCTTCGTGGACCAGAGCCTGCATCTGTGCATCATCGGGCTATGCTGCTGGCTCGTTTTGCCCACCTCAGAATATCTGCCACATCTGGCTCCGCTGCTAAGAAGTAACAAACTGTGGTGGCTCACTGCCGGCTATGCTTTCAACGTCCTTTTGTGCCCCACCCTTATCGCGCTGGCAACAGCCAACTGGCGCAAACACATGCCCGGCGAACGAGAGTTGCTCTACAAAGCAGGCCGATGGATCGGCATCATAGAGCGGATGATGGCCTTCACCTTTGTACTCATTGGCCAGTGGGCAGCTATTGGTTTTTTGATTGCAGCAAAAAGCATCTTTCGTTTTGGTGATTTGCGCGAAGGCCGTGATAAAGGCCAAACTGAGTACATGCTTATCGGAACGCTGCTCAGCTTTGGCCTTGCCATTGCCAGCGGCCTGATCATAGATTCCGTTTTGAAGCAACTTGCAGCCCTCTCTTTGCGTTCACCGCTTGCGAATTTTCAATGAAGAAACTATCCCCTCTTGCGCTGCTGTTGCTAATGGCAGCCTGCGGCAATCCTGCATCCCAATCATCTTCGAACACAGCAACCGACAGCACCGATGTAGTGCATGATCCGCACACACAAAGCAATGCTGACAGCGTAACCCTAAAACATCTGTCGCTGGACATCGCCGTTTCTTTCGATCAGAAAAAGATTACGGGACGTGCCGATTGGACTATTGAAAACCGTGGCAATGCAGCCCAGCTTGACCTCGATGATTATGGGCTTCACATAGACAGCGTGGCTGTGGACGGAAAAAAGTCCGGCTTCAGCATTGCGCCGCCACGCCCTTACCTCGGCAGCAAACTCAGCATCCCCATCACAGCGCAGAGCAAGGAAGTGAGCATCTGGTATGCGACGACGGATAGTGCCCGCGCCCTACAATGGCTCTCTCCCGACCAGACGGCTTCCAAGAAGCAGCCATACCTCTACACACAGAGTGAATCAATCAATGCACGGTCCTGGGTGCCCTGTGCCGATGGCCCGGGTATTCGCTTCACCTACGATGCACGGGTGACCGTGCCCAAAGGCCTCATAGCACTAATGAGTGCCGAAAATCCGCAGGCAAAAAATGATAGTGGGATTTATCACTTCCGCATGGAAAATCCGGTGCCGGCTTACCTCATGGCGCTGGCCGTTGGCGACATCAGCTTTAGGCCAATTGATGCGCGCAGCGGAGTCTATTCCGAGCCCACTGTTGTGGACAAGGCTCGCTATGAATTTGCAGATGTAGGCAAGATGATCAACACCGCTGAAAGCCTTTACGGGCCTTATCGCTGGGGCCGATACGACGTGCTGGTAGCGCCTCCTGGCTTCCCGATGGGTGGCATGGAAAACCCGCGGCTTACGTTTTGCACGCCTACGGTCATTGCCGGAGATCGCAGCCTGGTCAATCTGATTGCGCATGAGCTGGCCCATAGCTGGAGCGGCAACCTCGTCACCAATGCCACCTGGAACGACATCTGGATGAACGAAGGTTTTACTGTGTACATCGAGCGCCGCATCACCGAGGCCATGACCGACAAGAGCTATGTGGACATGCTTTGGGAGCTGGGCTATCAGGACCTGGAAGCAGAAGTGGCACGGCTCGGGAAAGACAGCCGCAGCACCTGGCTCAAGCAGGATTTGGCAGGCCACGACCCCGACGACGGCCTCTCCGATATTCCGTATGAAAAAGGCGCGGCCTTCCTCTGGCTGATCGAACGCAATGTGGGCCGCGACCGCTTTGATCCTTTCCTAAAAGAATACTTCGCAAGCCATGCTTTTAAAAGCATCACCACCGAAGCCTTTCTTCAATACCTGCGCACCCATTTGATTCAGGGCGATTCTGCGCTTGAAAAGAAACTTGACATCAAAGCCTGGGTGTATGGCCCCGGAATACCTGCTAATTGCCCCCGCGCCGATAGTGAGCGGTTCACGAAAGTGAATGACGAGCGGAACCAATTCCTGGCCGGCACCTCGCCTGCTCAACTGGCCACCCAAGCCTGGACAACTCACGAATGGCTCTACTTCCTGCGCGGACTACCTGAGACGTTGACGAAAGAGCAGATGGCAAACCTGGATGCACAGTTTCATTTCACGCAGTCCGGCAATAGCGAGATTGCAGACCTCTGGTATATCCTCGCGGTACGGCATCACTACAATCAGGCTTATGCTGCAATGGAAAACTTCCTCAGCCGCGTGGGCCGGCAGAAATTTCTGGAACCTGTTTACGAGGAATTGATGAAAACAGGCCAACAGGAGCTTGCCCGAAAGATTTACTCGGCCTACCGCAAGAACTATCACCCGCTGACGCAGGCGCTGATAGACAACATTGTCCATTAATCTGACGCCGGTTAGGACTATGGCAGCGGGCCCGATATGTCACGTGGAGAAAAGGGCTGCACAAACCCGTGGTTATCTTTGAGCCATGCAATTTTTGTTGCCGCTCATGCCTGCGGATCAAGGCGCCACTCGGAAAATGACGACGCTGCACATCATGCTGGCATTGGTGCTTTGCGGCATTGGCGCGGGTAGTCTGGTGCTGTACTGGTTTACGACCGTTTCTCCCAAGTTTTCGAAGCCACACACCCCTTTCATAGTGCTTGGTGCCTGTTGCCTTTTGGTAGGTATTGCCATCATTGCCATCTCCATTTTTTACAAAAACTGGCTGCATTCCGGCCGCCGAAACCTGCGGTTGCGCATCCTTGAAATTGCTTGCGTAGCAGGGGCTAGCCTCACCTTCGCCCTCGCGGGACAGACACGGGCCGCCATGCTTTTCGGCATTATGGCCGTAGCTATTCTGGCAGCCGTCATTTGGGAACTGCACAAACCTGCAGAAGCACAGGTACTGATTGATGAAAAAGGAATCAGAATGCCCCGCTCAGGTATTATGCGGCTGTTGCCCTGGAGCGATGTTGAAAAAGTGCTTGTGCGGCACGGCATACTGAGCATCGAGCTGCAGGGCAATCGCCGGGTGCAGCTTCAGCTTAAACCGGGAAGCCAGCCCGATGCAGTAGCCATCGAAACTTACTGCACAGAGAAAGCGGCAGAAGGCGCTGTGGCACGAAGCAACGACTGGTAAATCACCACCTATTTGCGTAGCTGAAGCAGGGCTACATTTTCCACGTGCTGGGTATGCGGGAACATATCCACGGGCTGCAGAGCTATGACATCATAAGCAGCTTGCAACAGGGCCAGGTCGCGGGCCTGAGTAGCAGGGTTGCAGCTTACATACACGATGCGAGGCGCGCGAATCTGCAAGAGCGTTTCCACCAGCGCTGCGTGCATTCCTGCGCGGGGCGGGTCGGTGATAATGACGTCCGGGCGGCCATGCTCTTCAAAAAAGGCATCATTACAAATCTTGCTGACGTCACCGGAAAAGAACCGGCAATGATCCAGGCCATTGAGACGGGCATTCTCCTGGGCATCCAGCACGGCGTCATTCACCGTCTCAATACCAATCACTTTGCGTGCATTTCTACTACAAAAAATGCCAATGCTGCCCGTACCGCAATAGAGGTCATACAATATTTCCGAACCCGTCAGCGCAGCAAAATCCCGGGTGATCCGATAGAGCTTTTCCGCCTGCGCGGTATTGGTTTGAAAAAACGATTTCGGCGAGATTTTGAACACAAAATCATCGAGGCGCTCCTGAATAAAGCCGGGGCCGAAATAGGTATGAACCGGCAGGTCGTAGATGGTATCGTTGGCCTTCCCGTTGATGGTGTAGATCAATGTGGTAATTCCGGGCACGGCAACAAGCAGGGCATCCAGCAGGGCGGTGCGTGCCTCCTGTTCTTCGTGCTGCAACACAAGGTTGACCATCACCTCACCGGTTCGTGCCACCCGGATGATGACATTGCGCAGCCAGCCCTGTTGCCGACGGAAATCGTAGTAATCCAGTTGATGTTCAGCAGTATAGCGGCGAAGAAAGGCGAGAATTTGGTTAGTGGGTTCCGCCTGCAGGAAGCAGGCCTCGATGGGCACCACCTTATCAAACAGGCCCGGAGCATGAAAGCCCAGGGCGGGGCTGGGTGTCAGGCCGCCTTCCGGTGCTGCGGCAATTTCTTCGGCGGTGTAATAGCG
>JAMIQN010000103.1:0-8130 GCA_035914595.1 Chitinophagaceae bacterium
GCAGGTGGCCGTGGACCTGTATCGCGCGGACCCGAACTGGATCCAGCCTCTGGACAAAGACATTGAGGCCGTGTTTGACCCGACGAAGAATAAGTTTTTCAAGAAAGGTGAGTGCACGCGCTGGGTGCTGCGTGATGAGCAGGGGAAGGCGCTGGGGCGGATTGCGGCCTTCGTGAATAAGCAATACAAGCAGGAGCAACCGACGGGGGGCATTGGCTTTTTTGAGTGTGTGCATGATGTGGCGGCGGCGCATTTCATGTTTGACCATTGCCGGGAATGGCTGCGCACGCGTGGCATGGAGGCGATGGACGGACCGATCAATTTTGGCGAACGCCTTGCCTGGTGGGGCCTTTTGGTAGATGGTTTTCATGCGCCGCTCTATCAGATGAACTATAATCCACCCTACTATCAAAGCCTGTTTGAGGGGTATGGCTTTCAACTCTATTTCTCGCAGATCTGTTTTGCGCGCACCACAGATGAAGGCTTGCAGGCGAAATTTCATGAGCGCCATGCCCAGGTATCAAAAGACCCGAATTATCGGGCGGTGATGATTCGAAAAGGAGATCTGGCGCGGTTTGCGAAGGATTTTGCGTACGTGTATAACAAGGCATGGGCAGGCCACGGCGGCGGCAAAGAGATTGAAGATCGGGTGGCGCTAAAGATGTTTCAGAGCATGAAGGCCGTGCTGGATGAACACATCAATTGGTTCACATACTACAAGGATGAGCCGGTGGCGATGTGGATCAACTTACCTGACCTCAATCAGTGGTTTCGGCATCTGCATGGCAAGTTTGGGCTGTGGCAGAAGCTGAAGTTTTTATGGGTAAAAAAATTCGGCACCTGTGACCGATTTGTGGGTCTGGTCTTCGGCATCATCCCCGAGCATCAGGGCAAGGGCGTGGATGCATTTATGATTACGGAAGCTGCAAAGGTCATTCTTGCAAAACGCAGGTATAAGCGCTACGAAATGCAATGGATTGGCGACTTCAACCCGAAGATGATCAACATCGCAGAGTCGCTGGACACGACGCGCAACCGCCGCTTAGTCACCTACCGATACCTGTTTGACCGCAGCAAGGAATTTCATCGCCATCCGATGTTGGCCTGAGCAGCTTTGAGGCTGCCTTGCACATTTACGCAAGGCGAAACATCTTGCCCGGCAAGGCTTTCACCAGGCCTGCCATTTCCATTTGCAGGAGGCTGGCGCCAATCTGCGCGGTGCTGAGCCCGGTGCGCAGCATGATATCGTCGGCGTGAATGCCTTCGCTACCCTGCAATGCGTCGGCGATACGCTGTTCTTCTTCGCTGAGGCTTGCAAAGAGTTTTTGTTGGTCGCGTTTGTTGGGGCGGGAGCCGGTCCAGCCCATCGTGTCCAGTAGGTCCTGCGCCGAAGTGATGAGCGAGGCAATATTTTTTCGGATGAGCTTGTTGGGGCCACCGGAGCGGTTATCGAAAGCGCGGCCCGGGAAAGCAGCGACTTCCCGGTTGTATGCAGCAGCCATGTAGGCGGTAATCATCGCGCCTCCTTTCTCATCGCTTTCCACGATCACGGTCAGGTCGCTGAGGCCCGCCACAATACGGTTGCGAAGCGGGAACAGGCTGGGTGAAAGTTTAGTGCCTGACGGCGATTCGGTAAGCAGGCCACCCAGCTCCGTCATGTCGCGGGCGAGGTTACGATGCGTTTCGGGATAAAGCTTGTCGAGGCCATGCGCGAGAACACCGACGGTTGGGAGGCCCACCTGCGTGCATTTCTTGTGTGCGATTGCATCAATTCCATATGCCAGCCCACTGATGATGATGAGGTCCTGCTGATGGCGGAGGCCTTCTACCAATTGTTCGGTGGCCCTTGCTCCATATTCAGTATTGCGGCGGGTGCCCACGATGGAGAGCACCTTCTTTGCATTGAGCAAAGTGTTGCCCTGGAAGTAAAGCATCATGGGCGCATCCTCGCAGTTGCGCAGGCGTTCGGGGTAATCGGGATCGGTAAAAAAGAGGGCCTGAATGTCGTTTTGCTGTACAAAGCGCAGCTCTTGTTCGGCGCGTTTTAAGAGAGAGGAATCCTTCACTGCCTTCGCACGAACCTCCCCCATGCCGGCCACTGCTTTCAAATCTTTGAGGGGTGCTTTTAGTACCGCGGGAGCGTCACCGAAGCGGCTGAGTAATGCGCGTGCGGTTTTCGGCCCCACACCTTCGATGAAGGTGAGGGCAAGGCGCGCGAGCAATTCGTCTTCGGCAAATGGCAGCATATTTGCGAATACAGGCTATGCGGCAATTTCGCCAGCAAACCCTAAGAATGCAAGTATGAAAAAGCAAGCTCTGGCCCTGGCACTGATCGTGTGTAGCCTGTTCACCGCCTGCGCGCAAACCAAGAAGACGACGGCAAGCAAAACCAAAGCGACAAGCACGAAAGTTGCCGCTAACCTGCGCGGGTTGAGCGAAGTGATGATGCGTCGCGGCGCCTGCTTTGGCCGCTGCCCTGAATACACGATCACCATTTACAAGACCGGGCGCGTTGTGTATGCAGGCACGCGTAATGCCACGCCGCTGGGCACCTATCAAAAAGAACTGGGTGCTGCTACGACGCAGGCCCTGCTTCAGAAATTCATGGACCATCGGGTGGACACCTGCCGCGCCTATTATATCAGCCGGATTGCAGATGCACCTACGATGTCGTTCACGCTTGTCATAAACGGTAAGCAGCAGATTATCGGCAATGCCCATTTTGGGCCACACTTCCTTATTGACCTTGCAGATGAGGTGGATGTGATGGGCAAGGTGGATAGCACCTGGACCAAACTCGCCGATGCGCCCAAACCGGATTAGCCGCTCTCCGAAATAGCTTCAAATTGCAGGCCTCGCTGCGTAAGGATTTAATGCATCCTGTCGCCACGGGGCTTCATTTCTTTCAGAATTTCAGCTTCGGTACGGAGCCATTCTTTCCAGGTCTTGCGGGTGATGGCTTCGCCAAAAAAACCCTCAGCCAGGTCGAGGAAAAGGCGATAATGGCCGGCCTCGCTGACCATGAATTTGTAATAGAATTTGCGGAGGCTTTCGTCTTCCAGCCCTTCGGAAAGAAGGCGAAAACGCTCGCAGCTACGGGCTTCAATTAGTGCACAAATGAGCAGTTGATGCAGCAGTTTCTCATCGCGGCTCAGGCCCTTAGGCAGGTGGTCAAGCAAAGCATTGACGTAGGCATCACTGCGTTGGCGACCGAGGCTCCAGCCACGACGGCTCAGCTCGGCGTGCACGAGGCGGAAGTGACCCCATTCTTCGGTGACGATGGGGGCAAGTGCGGCTACCAGGCCCGGCTTGTCAGGATAACGTTGAATGAGGGAAATGCACTGGGTAGCCGCTTTCTGTTCGCAAAAGGCATGATCGCAAAGCACCTCTTCGAGGCTGATGGCGGCAAGGTCAGCCCAGCGTGGGTCGGTGGGTAGCTGAAGGCCCAGAATATTATTCTCGGAGCTGCTCATGGCGGCGAAATTAGACGGCCTGCAAGCCCGTGGCCAAGTGAGCTTTCTTCAAGCTCTATCTGCTTTTAAGTGAAACAAAAAATTCTCAAAAAAACATGACAGGAAGGGCGGCCATACCCCCGGTGCCGGTTGTGCCAGCCTATATTTTTGCCGGATGGACATCGCCTTCCCCAATACTTCTGACTCAGGTCAGCGCAACGCATACACTCCTCATACGGCTGTGTTCATAGACTACGAGAATATTCACTATTACCTCAAGAATAATTTCAGAGAACCACCGGAATTAGGCACCTACACCTCTGAGATTATACGCAGCCTGCGCCACAAACTGGAAGAGGAATTAGGACTTCAGGTCATCATCACCAATGCCTACGCCGACTTTGAACGGGTGGGCGGCGGCTCGCTCAGCCAGCTTTACCTGATGGGTATTGTTAGCCAGAATGTGCTGGGCACGGCGCATAAAAACGCCGCCGACATGCACATGTGCATTGACCTGATGCAGGTGCTTTATACGCGTCAGGACATGGACACCTTCGTGCTGGTGGCCGGCGACCGCGACTATATCCCTGTGGTGCAGCATCTGAAACGCCGGGGCCGTCATGTATTGGTGGCTGCCTTTCGCGACACACTCAGTGGTGACCTGCTTGAAATTATCGGCGACCGGAATTTCATAGACATACAACCGCTCCTTTCAGAAGCTTCCTTGGCACGGCTCAATGATCACAAAGCACGCGAAGACCAGAAACGCGTGGAGTTGCCCAAGATTGCCGGCCCGAAGGTGGTGGGCAAGATTTCTCTCGAAGGGAAAGTCCGGGAAAGGAGTACCTACCGACCTGCTTACAACCCTTCTCCTGCTACGCCTACTGTGGTGCCGCCTCCCGGCCATATTGCTACCCAGCTCACCGACCGCGCGCACGAATGCCTTGCTTTGATTTTGAATTTTATTGAAGACCGAAGGCAACCTGAGCCGGGCATTACCCTGCTGCTCCGCTACCTGACGGATGAAATGCCACTGCTTGCCAACTGGGAACGGAAAGAGCTGATTGAGCAGCTTCAGTATGCGGGTGCTCTCACTGTGGTGCAAAAAACAGGCATGGAGTACAACTACTCGGTGGCGGTTATCAACTACGACCACCCGGTGGTGCAGGAGCTGATGCACTAAGCCTGCAGGCTATTTCAGGACTCTGATTTCAACGCGGCGATTTTGGTTGGCATCAGCCTCCGAACGTTCCGGTGAAACGACCGGGTAACGATGCCCAAAACCCGCGATGCTAAGCCGTTCCGGCGCAATGCCGTGGCGAATCAGATATGCACGGATGGCTGCAGCCCGGTTTAGCGACAGCTCTTCTGTACCGGTATCGTTGTCCAGGGCATCCCTCAGGTTGAGCGGAATGCAGCACACATGCCCTTCAATGCGGATTTTGATAGTAGGATAAGCTTGTAGTGCCTGCAACAATGCCTGCAATGAGGAATCGGATTCTTTGCGAACGATGTGGCGACCGGGGTAGAAGTAGATATTCTGCAAGACCAAAGTCTGGCCTGGCACCACTTTACTCAGATCCATCGCAGCGGGGACGGGGGCAGGGGCCGTTGGTGCCGTAGGAATCATATCTGCCATTATAATCACCGAGTCTTTGATGGGGCGCCTCCGAATAGGCTCAGGCACAATGTCCACTCTTCTATCACGAAGGTTGCCCCCGGGGCGGGCCGGCTCAGCAGCCAGCGACTCGCCACGTGCGAGAATCAGTTGAATATCCTTTTCATGAAAGCCCGAACGAAGGAGATAAGCCTTTACTTCCAAGGCTCGCCGACGGGAAAGCGTCACATTGTAGGGGTCCGTTCCCACCGCATCTGCATAGCCGATAATGCGTAATGCAAACCCGGGCGCGAGGAAGCCTCTGTAAACAGCGGAGTCAATCCGGAAGCCTTCCGACTCGCTTAACGTGCTTTCATTGAAAGGAAAGAAAACCGAAAGCGTGTCTCGCTGTGCATGGCAGCAATAAGCCCAAGCCAACCCGAGTATCAACAACAGGCTGAGCCGGAAAAAGAAATTCTTGAAGCGTTTCATCAAACAAAAAGTTGGCAGTGTGCGTGGCCGCAGGTAGTTATGAAATGGAAAGCATCTTTAGCCCAACACCCATTCGGCGGCGCCATACGGTAGTTCGAGCAGGGTGCCTTCCGGGCTGCGGAGTTGCAGAAGCCCCTCAGGATCAACTCCCAAAATCTGACAGGGCCGCTCCTCCTGTTCAAAACGAAATGCCTGCCATTCGTTGCGATGATACAGGTTTTCATTGTAGGCATCCCAAATAGGGCCGTCGCCATCTGCGCGGAGCTGCCCGGTGCGCTGCCGAATGCGCGCTGCCAGCCGCAATGCCAGTTCCCCTGCAGGAATAGATTCCGCTTTCTGAATACGGAGGCTGGTGGCATGTGGCAGTTCGGCGGGGAAAACAGCCTGGTTCAGATTGCAGCCAATGCCTGCTACGGCCCATTGCCATTCATTGCCACGCACCACATTTTCAATAAGAATGCCTACTGCCTTTTTGTCCGCAATCAAAATATCATTCGGCCATTTTATGGCGCAGGGTGTGCCAGCAGGAAGGAGCGCCCTTACCTCCTCGGCCACCGCCAGTGCAACGGCCGCTAGAAAGGATGGCTGAAAGCTCAAAGGCAATCCCGGCGCAAGGATGAGGCTCATCAGAACGCTTTCACCGGGTTTATCTATCCAGCGTTTTCCGCGCTGCCCCTTGCCGGCCTCCTGTGTGTCGGCGAGGATGAGGTCACCATCTTCTGCCGATGCTGCGTCTATCTGGCGCATGGCATAGTTGTTGGTGCTATCCACCGTGGCCAGTCGAAGCATACGAATGCCGGGAGGCGTACAAACGTTTGTATTTTTGAGAGTAGCCACGAGCTAAATTTATTGTCAATCTTATCCGCAGCTATTTTTCGTTTGGAGAAAATCGTAAATGCTCTTCAGCAGCGCCCGAAAGCGCCTCACAGCCGCCTGAACCGGGCGAGTAAAATCTTCAAGAACATCGTTGCCGCCATCCGTGAAAAGAAAGGTGAGCACATTGTATCCTTAGACCTACGCAAGATTGACGAAGCCGTTACCGACTTTTTCATCCTTTGCGAAGCCAGTTCTTTCACACAGATCAAAGCCATTGGCGATGCTGTGGTGGATGCCGTTCAAAAGGCAACCGGAGAAAAGCCCTATCACACAGAAAACAGTGAGCAGTGGACGCTGCTGGACTACGTGAATGTGGTGGTGCACATCTTCAGCCCGGACCAACGCAAATTCTACGATCTGGAAAGTCTATGGGCCGATGCAGGACGCATGGAGCACGACGAATAATAACACCGCATTACCCTTTTTAGTTTCAAATTGCGCCGCTGCGTACGCAGCACAGCCAGGTTTCGGGGCGAGAAGCCCATACATACACATGAAAGAGCACATCCAACGGTCTTCACCTCCGCAACAACCAGGCGGCAACAGCGGGCCAACCGGAAATAACAACAATGGAGAAGACCCCAGACAACAGCGTCGGGGGCCACGTTTTAATATCTACTGGGTATATGGCCTGATCATCCTTGCGGTGTTTGGCCTTCAGCTTTTCGGTGGCTCTTTCACCGGAATGTATTCCTCGGATACGCAAAACAATTTTCTCGACTTCAAGACAAAATATCTCAACACCGGCCAGGTTGAAAAAATCGTGATTGTAGATGGGGAAGCTAATGCCTACCTGAAACCGGGAGCTAATGCCGAAGCGCAGAAACCTGCAGAGCCGAATGCCCCCATTGCAGCGCGAAGCAATTCTGAAAAATCGTCGGTTTACACCTTCAAGATTGGCTCGATTGATCAATGGAGCAACGACTGGAACGATGCGCGCAAGGCCCTGCCCGCAGGTGTTGCAGAACCGCCCGTCATCTACGACCGGTCCAAAACATTCTTCCGCGACCTGCTGGGGAATATTCTCCTCCCCATCATTGCTGTCATTGCAATTTGGTTTTTGATCATGCGCAAGATGGGCGGCCCTTCAGGTGGCGGCGGTGCCGGTGGCTTGTTCAATATCGGCAAGAGCAAGGCTCAGCTTTTTGAAAAAGGAACCCGCGTTACGATCACCTTCAATGACGTGGCAGGCCTTGACGAAGCCAAGGTGGAAGTAATGGAGATTGTGGACTTCCTCAAAAACCCAAGAAAGTACACGTCCTTAGGCGGCAAGATTCCGAAGGGAGCTTTGTTGGTCGGCCCTCCCGGCACTGGTAAGACTTTACTGGCAAAAGCAGTAGCTGGTGAAGCGCAAGTGCCTTTCTTTTCCATGAGTGGCTCCGACTTCGTGGAGCTCTTTGTGGGTGTGGGCGCCAGCCGCGTGCGTGACCTGTTCAAGCAGGCACGTGAAAAGGCTCCCTGCATCGTTTTCATTGATGAAATTGACGCCATCGGACGGGCGCGCGGCAAGAACGCCGTGGTCAGCAACGATGAGCGCGAAAACACACTGAACTCGCTGCTGGTGGAGATGGACGGCTTCTCCGGCGATAGCGGCATTATCATCCTTGCAGCCACCAACCGTCCGGATGTATTGGATAGTGCCCTGCTGCGTCCGGGTCGTTTCGACCGTCAGATTTCCATTGATGTGCCCGACGTGAAAGGCCGCGAAAAAAT
>JAMIQN010000104.1:0-15207 GCA_035914595.1 Chitinophagaceae bacterium
TTTGGTGTCGGATTTTCTTTGCTTTCGCGCGCAAATGCCGGGTGATTGGGGAGTTGTTCACTAGCGTCCGCTTGCCACTTTTTTGAAGGCTTGACTACTTTAGTGTAAAGTATAATCTGCATATGACACGCCTCGGCCTCGCCTCCATTTTTGTTTTCATGCTGCTGGCCGGGGCCTGCGGCAGGGTGAATTGCGTTAACGATTACAGTGGTTTTTTTGTCCGCTTCAGCGGCTACGATACCGACCGTGGGGTCCAGGTACTGGTATCAAAATTCCCCGCATCCGGCGGATCAAAGCCCATCCGCACGGACACGTTTGAGATAGATAGCAACAACGTGTATGCAATGCGATCAAATGACACGGGAGGCATAAGCCGATACCCCTCGGAGATAGGCATATATCACGGCTACAATTGGCAGTTTTCGGTGCCGTCCACCGGAAAAGTGGATCACATTGTTGGCCTCGAATACACAGACGACACGCGCCCGAGCCGCGGGCTCGGCGAAGGCGGAGGGACCGGCCAGCAGTGCTTTAACGTCTATACTGGCTACTACCTGAACGGCAAGCATATGACTACGCAATTTACCGGTGCAGTATCCAGCGGAAATTCAAGTTCTTACGTAACCCTAACGAAAAATTGATCAGAACTGTGTCCACCGCTTCGGGATACAACATCTCCCTCAAACGCGCCTACGCACGCCCACTCCCGATGACGGCTTCCGCATCCTCATAGACCGTCTCCGGCCCCGTGGCCACAGCAAAGAGAAAGCCGCCGTGAACCTTTGGTTGAAAGACATCGCCCGCCCCGCCGGGCTGCGCAAATGGTTCAACTACAAAGCTGAAAAATGACCTGAATTCCGGAAGCGATACAAAGCTGAAATCCGTGCGAATAAAGCTGCCCCAGACCTGCAGGAACAGGCCCTCAAAGATCACCAGCACGCCACCTTAGTGTACGCCGCCAAAGACGAAGCGCACAACGACGCTGTAGTGCTGCAGGAAGTGTTTGGCGCCTGAGGCTATCACTCAACGAAAAAAACATCTGCGCACATCTGCGAAATCTGCGGGAACTTTCCCCGCCTGCTTCACCCAAAAATCCGGACATAACCATCCGTCTCCCGCTCCTCATAGCCCGCCGACTGCTCCGCCACCAAAAGGGGGCATTCGCTGCCTTCATCATCCGCCTGGCCATTGGTGCCACGGCGCTTAGCGTGGCCGTGATGATTCTGGCGATTGCCTTTATCAGTGGCTTCAAGGCCACCATTCGCGAGAAACTCTTTTCGTTTTGGGGAGAAGTGCTGGTAGTGCCCTATGATGCCAACAGCAACGACATCGTTTCCGCCAGCCCCATCTCCTACGACTCCACACTGCGGCGCCATATTCAAGGGGTAGCGGGCGTGAAGGCCGTTTATCCATTCATCCTCAAACCGGGCATTCTTCAGGGCGCCGGCGAAATGGAAGGAGTTCGCATGAAAGGTATCGCCGCCGGGCAGCAATTCCCTTCCAGCATCACCTTTCAGGGCCGGCCCATCCGCTTCTCCGACTCGGACTACGCCCATGAAATCATCCTTTCACGCACCACAGCCAACCGCCTGAAGCTGAAAATTGGAGATGACCTGCGACTCTATTTCATCACCGGCGGCGCACCCCGCATCCGCAAGCTGCATATCGTCGGCACCTACCATACCGGCATGGAAGAAGTGGATCGTCAGTTTTCCCTTTGCGATGCCCGCCTCTTGCAGCGCCTCGCCGGCTGGCAGGCCACCGACATCAGTGGCTACCAGGTGGAACTACAACCCGGTCAAATGCCGGACAGTATCGCCGACCGGATTTACTACCAGTTCCTCAGCCCACCGATGGATGCACAAAGCATCACGCACATCTACG
Organism: Chitinophagaceae bacterium; assembly: GCA_035914595.1. Taxonomy (GTDB): domain Bacteria; phylum Bacteroidota; class Bacteroidia; order Chitinophagales; family Chitinophagaceae; genus UBA1952. The sequence goes on from JAMIQN010000104.1 coordinate 1,885, forward strand.
AAGGCGTCTTTTCCTGGCTTGGCACACAGGACACCAACGGCCGCATCCTACTCATCATTGTCGGCATTGTGGCATTGATCAATCTGGCCTCAGCCATCCTCATCCTCATGGTGGACCGCGCCGTGATGATCGGCCTGCTCAAAGCCTTAGGCATGGCACCTTCCGGCCTCTGGGCTTTGTTCCTTTCCCTGTCCGGCCTCATAGCCGGTGCGGGCATTGTGTTGGGCAATGTGCTTGGCCTGGGGCTCTGCTTTGCTCAGGCTCAGTTTGGCTTCCTGCACTTGCCCGAAGAGACCTACAACATGAGTACGGTGCCCGTGCGCCTCGTGGCCTGGCAGGTGATCGCGCTGGACTTGGGCGCCTTATTGCTGTGTGTGGGCTGCACCCTGCTTCCGCTGCTCTACATCCGGCGCATTCAGCCGGCCCGGGTGCTGCATTTTCAATAAATGCTTTACTCTGAAAATTGGTAGTTCAAGAACTTTTTTTGCTGCCGCAATAAGGGCGGTGTAAAAAACTTTCTGCCTGACTGTAAGGCATTCAGCCCCTTCCCTCTTTTCTTTGCTGCCAAGCGCCTACCCCGATAGTGACCGAAAAAGAACTCTACGCCACCATTTGCCGCAAGGCTCCTAATCTGGTCTCGCTCTTTGCACAGAGCTGGTGGCTGGATGCTACCTGCGATGCGGCTTCGGACTGGAATGTGGCGCTTACCATCAAAGGAGATACGGTAACCGGCGCCTGGCCTTATCTGCGCAGTGAGCGCTATGGCATCTCAATGATGCAGAACCCCCGCCTTACGCCCTACCTGGGGCCTCAGGTCTTCTTCCCTCCCGACATCTCGCCCAATCGTCGCGATGCGTATGAGTTTGATGTGTGTGAGCAACTCCTGGCCAGCCTGCCCGATGCCGATGTGTGGCGATTGGCTTTGGCTCCGGGCTTTCGGCAGGCAGGCTTACTGCAGCGCGGCGGCCTCAAACTGAGCGTTCGTCAGAGCTTCCTCCTGCCGCTGACTTTGGATGAAGACCTGTTGTTTGCCGGTTTTAAAGAGAATCTGAGACGCAACCTGCGCACTGCTGAAAAGAGTGTGCGCATCGTGGAAGACCATACGGCACTGCATGAACTGTTCAATTTTCAGAAATCCACGCTGGAAGCCAAGCGCGTGCATCAGGCCTACAATTCCGGTCAGATGGCACGGCTGATGACGGCCTGCCAGGATCATGAAGCCGGCACACTCTACCTGGCTTATGAAGAAGGTCGGCTTCAGGCTGCCGTCTGGAATGTGTGGGATGCACAGTGCAGCTACTATCTAATGGGAGGAAAGGCACCCGATTCGGAAAGCTATCGGGCCATGAGCGCCCTGCTCTGGCATTGCATTCGCGAAGCGAAAAAGCGCGGCAACCAGTACTTCGACTTTGAAGGCAGCATGGACGCGGGTGTTGAGCGTTTCTTCCGCTCATTTTCCGCAAAGCGGGAATTGTATCTCGTGCTGCGGCGCGAAGGTCACTGGCTTTGGAAACTGGCCGGAGCGCTTCGTCTGCGTTAGCTTTTCAAAAGAAAAATTTCAGGCCGGCTCCTTCTCAAAGATGCCGTACAGGGCACTGCCACTGCCGCTCAGCGAGGCATACAGCGCACCTTCCCGATACAAATTATCCTTTGCTTCGGCCAGCTCAGGATAGTGTGCAAACACCGAATCTTCAAAGTCATTGTGAAGCACATCGCGCCAGGCTTTAACGGGGATGCCGGGAAGTTCTTTCAACTGAAATTCAGGCGTACGCGGCTTCACCCGGCTAAAAGCAAGTGCTGTGCTGACATGCACCGGCGGACACACCAGGCGGATGGAATAGGCGGAAAGGTCCAGGCCGATATCCTGCATCTGCTCGCCACGTCCGGTGGCATATTGAGGGCGGTTGCGAATGAAAAACGGGCAGTCGGAGCCGAGATGGAGCGCGAATGCTTCCAACTCCGAATCGCTTAAATCAAGCCCGGCTAATTCCTGAATCATGCGCAGCGCAAAGGCCCCGTCAGCACTGCCGCCGCCCAGGCCCGCCCCCATGGGAATAGCCTTGTGCAGATAGATGTTCAAGGCATGTATCCGCCCCGGGAAGGCTGTATTTAAAAGCTCAAAGGCTTTCCAGACCAGATTCTTTCCCGCGTCATCGGCAATGGGCAGGCCACTGGCATGAAAGCCCGACACTCCCTGCGACGGCACAATCTCCAGCGCATCCCGCAGCGTGGTGACCGGATAAAAAATGGTTTCCAGATCATGGTAGCCATCGGCACGCCGGCGGGAGATGTGCAGGCCCAGATTGATCTTGGCATTGGGGAATCGGATCATCTTCTGAAAACGAAACTTGCCTGCTTTGAAAATGCCGGACAAGGATGCCGGCAAATGTGCACCAGAACGAGGCAACGAAGCCCGGCTGCAGTTTCGGGCATCTGCGGGGCCTCTATTGGCATATCACCTATTCTAACAAAACCTAAACGCCCGCCCGAACACCTTTGCGCGATTCTTGCTTCACCCGCCTTCATGAAATTCTCCTTCCTTTCCCTCCTGCTATTCATAACATTTACCCTCACCGGCACTCCGCTTTTTGCGCAGATGGGCCAGGGTAGCAGCGGGAGCTTTCGCAAGTCGGCAAGGCTGGGAAAAATGTATGGGAAAGTGATAGACGGCAAGACCGGAAAGCCTGTAAGCATCGCCTCTGTAGCCCTCTTAAAAACGGAGGATGGCAAGCAGATTCTGGCACAGGGCGGCATCACTTCAGACAACGGAGAATTCAGCCTGGATGGACTTCCGGTTTCTCTGAAATATGAACTGGTCATCACCGCGCTTGGCTACAAAGACCTGCATCAGCCGGTTGCTTTTGATCTTTCTGCGCTGATGAAGGCAGGTTCTGCAAAGCCGACAATTCCGACCGGTTCTGATGAAAGCGCCGGCACTTCCGGTTCTGATGCAGCATTGGGCGCTCTGGATAAAGATCTCGGCAATATCCGCCTGCAGCCCACCGCCCAGACACTTCAAGGCGTTACAGTGAGGGCTTCTCAGCCCAGCTTTGTGCTGCAGGGAGAGAAGAAAATTTTCAACGTCAGCAAAGACCTCAATTCAGAAGGCGGCACGGCAGCCGACGTGATGAAAAACGTGCCCGGTGTGCTCGTAGATGCCGACAATAATGTGAGCATTCGCAATAGCACGCCTCTGCTTTTGGTAGATGGCCGCCAGACACCGCTGACCTTAGACCAAATTCCTTCGGACGCCATTGAAAGCATTGAAGTGATCACCAATCCATCCGCGAAATATGATGCAGAAGGAGGGCCCGGCGGTGTGCTGAATATCGTGCTGAAGAAAAACCGCAAAACAGGCTACAATGGTTCGGTACGCGCCAGCGTAGATAGTCGTGGAGGCGGAAACCTGGGTGGAAATTTCAATGCGCGCTCCGGCAAATTCAATATTTCTTTAAATGGCAATGCCAGCCAGCGGAGCGGCTACGAGCAAACCACAACCGATCGTCTTCAGACCTATTCCGGTAGTGATCTCCATCTCTACCAAAATGGCGAGAGCAACCGCGGAGGCACCTTTCTTTTTGGCAAACTCGGCCTTGATTTTTTTGCAACGAACCGCACCACGCTTTCTCTCGGCCTGATGAAAATGCATGGGGAACGTCGTCCCGATGAAGCCCTGCACATGACGACCGACACATTGCTTCCGAACGATGTGGTTCATACCGGATGGGCCAGCCGCTATACCGGAGGCAGTTCCAACTGGGATATGACCGGAGTGGAATTTGGCATCAAGCATCTCTTCCCCAAAGAAGGCGAAACCTGGAGCCTGGACGCCAGTGCACGCACAGGCTCTAACGGTGGCGAATCGGATTATACGACCAACAACTACAGCGCGCCCGGTGAGTCCGTCATTTCCAGCAGCAGCCTGGAGCGCACCAACTCGGAAGGCTCCAATAATTTCTATACGCTTCAAAGTGATTACAGCCTTCCTCTCGCACATAAAGACAAGCTGGACCTTGGCGTCAAAGCCACGCTGCGGACGATGGAGAGCCGCATGTCCAATTCTGTGCAGGACTCCACGGGCGCCTTGGTACCGGTGCCTTTCAACCGAAGTAATTATCGCAGCGATGATCAGGTGTATGCCGCCTACGTTTCGTACAGCGGGAATATCGGAACGCATAATTCCTACCAGATTGGGCTTCGTGCAGAGAGCTCCAACTACGATGGCGAGTTGCTGGACAGTGGCCAGAAATTCACCGTGAGCTACCCCGTCAGCCTCTTCCCCTCTATTGCTTATACCCGCACGCTTGGCGGCGATCAGCAATTGCAATTCTCTTATCGCAGGGGTATCCGCAGGCCCAGCTTTTTCCAGCTTCTGCCTTATGTGGACTACTCGGACCCGCTCAATATCCGGCAGGGAAATCCTTCCCTCAGCCCTGAGTTTACGAATGCAGTTGAGCTGAGCTACATGAAGAATTTTACGCGCAGCAATTATGTCCTCTTCACGCTCTATGAGCGCCACTCCGATAATCTGATCACGAATATTCAGAGCCTCGGCACGAATCCGTTTACGGGCGAATCAGCCATCCTGACGACTCCGGTGAATGCAGGCCAGAGCGACCGCTACGGTGCTGAACTGACAGTGGGCTGGGACCTCACAAAATGGTGGAACACGACGGCCAACGGCAATGTCTATAACGGCCAGCTTACCGGCGACAATGGCGCAACGAGCAACTATTTCTCCGGCTTTGGAAAACTCAACAACCAGTTCCGGTTTGGGAATGGCTGGAGCGGACAGCTCTCGGGTGTGTACCAGAGCCGCGCCAACCTACTGGCCGATGACGGTGGCGGTCATCACGGTTTCGGGCCACAAAACTCATCCACCACGCAAGGCTATATGGATGCACAATGGTTTGCGGATGCTTCGCTGCGCAAAACTTTCCTGAAGAATGAGGCCGCTTCACTGACGCTTTCCGTCAACGACATCTTCGGCACGCGCAAGTTCATCCAGCATACCGAGTCGGATTATTTCGTTCAGGACTACAGCCGCATTTCGAACCCCACGATGTTCCGCCTGAGCTTCAACTGGCGCTTTGGCAAAGTGGACAAAGACCTGTTCCGCCGCAAGAATATCAAGGGGCAAATGGATATGCAGGACACCGACCAGGGCATGGGCATGTAGTTCTAATCCCCCCGGATTTCTTTTTGTAGGATTCAGCTTTCGCGCCTTCGAATGTCTGAAATTGCGCTACCGGCAACCGCCCGCCTATGCAAGCCATCATTTCGTTGCGCGATATCCGCAAATCCTATTACCTCGGCCGGCAGGAACTACCCGTTTTGCTGGGTATCAACCTGAGCATTGAAAAGAATGAGTATGTCGCCATCATGGGCCCCTCGGGTTCTGGCAAAAGTACACTCATGAATATCCTGGGATGCCTCGACACGGCCAGCTCGGGACAATATGTGCTCAACAATCAGGATGTGTCGCGGATGGCCGATGATGCTTTGGCGGCCGTTCGCAATGCCGAAATCGGTTTCGTATTTCAGCAATTCAACCTGCTGCCACGCCTCAGCGCCTGGGAGAATGTAGCCGTGCCGCTGATCTATGCCGGCGTAGGAAGACGCGAGCGCGAAGCCCGAGCCCGCGACATGCTTGCCAAAGTGGGACTGGCCGACCGCGCTCACCACAAGCCCAATGAACTTTCCGGCGGACAGAGCCAGCGCGTAGCCATCGCCCGCGCTCTGATCAATAACCCGGCGATCATTCTGGCAGACGAGCCTACCGGCAATCTGGACACCAAGACCTCCATAGAAATCATGGAGCTGTTTTCATCCATTCACAATAGCGGCAACACCGTGGTGCTCGTCACGCATGAAGAAGATATTGCCGAATACACCCATCGCATTGTTCGGATGAGAGACGGTCAGATTGAAAGTGACCGCGCCAACCAACCTGCCCAATTAGCGTAGGAAATGGGCTGCGCCTCAATGGGGCCGGCCCCTTATTTTTGCGCCCTCAGCCAACTTAGCTCAGCTGGTAGAGCACTTCATTCGTAATGAAGGGGTCGTCAGTTCGAATCTGATAGTTGGCTCTGAAATCCGCTCTTTTGGGCGGATTTTTTTGTGCTGAAAATCGTTTCTGACCCTGGCTCAAATCGCAAGAACCCGAATCATCTGAAGCATATCGCGATGCAGGTTGGCACCTTGCTTGGTGGCTTGCGCAAAGGGCGTAAACACGACCTGATCATTGACGATGCCTGCCATCACCTGAGTGCGTCCGCTCTGCAAAGCCTTCACGGCTGCATAGCCCAGTCGGCTGGCAAGAATGCGATCGGCACAGGTGGGCGAACCTCCCCGCTGAATATGGCCAAGGATGCAGATGCGCGTGTCCAGCGAAGGCAGGCGTTTGCGTACGTGATCGTAAAGTGCCGTAGCGCCTCCGCCCATGTCATCGCCCTCTGCCACCACGATAATGTGCACCGTTTTTTTTCTTCGCTCATCGTTGCAAATACGGGCTACCACCTCGCCCAAATCCGTTTGCACTTCGGGTATCAGAATATCTTCGGCACCACAGGCCAGGCCGCTATGCAACGCGATATAGCCCGCGTCGCGGCCCATTACCTCTACAATGAAAAAACGGTCGTGAGCTTCGGCGGTATCGCGGATTTTGTCAATAGCCTCCACGGCCGTATTCACAGCCGTATCAAAGCCGATGGTATGGTCGCTGCCGGCAAGGTCATTGTCAATAGTGCCCGGCACACCTACTGAAGGGATTCGGTATTCTTCAAAAAAGACGTTGGCGCCCCGGAAAGTGCCATCGCCGCCAATCAATACGAGTCCGTCTATCTGTCGCTGCTGAAGCTGGCTAAAAGCCTTGGCCCGACCTTCTGTCGTTTGAAAAGCCTGGCTTCTTGCAGTCTTCAGAATGGTGCCGCCGCGAGCGATGATATTGCTCACATCCTGCGCTCCCATGGGCTGAATGTCGCCTTCGATGAGGCCTTCGTAGCCACGGCGAACGCCCCACACTTCCATTCCATAAAAAACGCCGGTACGAACAACCGCGCGGATCGCCGCATTCATACCCGGCGCATCACCACCTGAGGTAAGCACTGCAATTCTTTTCATAGTCTTTAGATCGGATGGATGAAAATTAGGACGCTTTGCGGGCGCGGGGTTGAGCGTGGTAAGGGTAGCCAATCCCAGGCGGGCCCTTCCCTACTTTTGCACCCGCGTGAAACGACCCTCCTGCCCGCCCCTGCTTTTATTCTTCATCCTACTCCTGACTTCAGGCTGGCAAAATCCTGCCCTGGCGCAAGGTGAAAGCTGGCCCACACCCGAAGTGGAAGCGCTATACAAGAGTGCGCAGGCTTCGCTGGCCTCCGGCAATTTCGGGCCGGCTATTGCTTCCTTTCAGCAGGCCATCCGGCTGGCGCCCGACAAGCCGGTTCTGTATCGCGACCTGGCTAATGCCTTCCTGCTTTCCGGCAACTATCATCGGGCAGAGACGACCATTACCCCGCTCATTGAAAAAGGGCGCGGCGATGCCCAGGCTTATGCTATTGCTGCCTCCGTGCAGACGGCATTGCACGAAGACCGAAAGGCCCGGAAACTCTTGGATCAGGGCCTCGAAAAATTTCCTGGATCCGGCTTTCTATTTCATGAAAAAGGGAAGTATTTCGAACAGCAGCGCCAGCCCGAAGACGCCCTCCGCACCTGGATTGAAGGCATAGCCGCCGACCCCGGCTATCATGTCAATTACTATGAGGCCGCTCGTGCTTATATGGCCACAGACCGTCCGGTGTGGACAATTCTTTACGCTGAAATTTTCATCAATCTCGAGCGGTTTACACCGCGCGCCGGAGAGACCCGAAAGATGTTGCTGGCTGCCTACAAACGCCTGTTCGGAACACCCGATGCAGATGGCATTCCACGCTTTGGCAAGAAGACAAAAAACCAGAGCACCGGAAGTTTCGAAACGGCCGTGACGCAGGCCTTCCTTCACCTCGCGCCTGTGTTGGCAGACGGCTACAGCACCGAAAATCTGACCATGCTTCGGACCCGTTTCAGCATGGAATGGAGCGCCCGCTATGCTGCACAATATCCTTTCACACTTTTCAACTACTGGGATGATCTGCTGCGCGCCGGCCACTTTGATGCCTACAATCAGTGGGTGTTTGGGCAGGCCGAAAACCAGGCCCAGTACAATGCCTGGCTCAAATTTCATCCGGAGGCCGTTCCTGCCTATGAGCGATATGCTGCCGGCCATCCACTGATGCCTACCGCTGCGGACGCCTACAACAAGGCTGAATTGAAAGGCATTTTTCGTAGCGGCCAGAAACGTTAAAAAGAACCTACACCCGTAAGCGCCCTGCCCACCTGCTTATTTTTGGCGCCCCCTTTTCCCCTCATGAATTTTTCCGCTTTCCTGTTGCGTCTGGCCTGTGTGGGTCTGATGCTTTTCACTTTTATTCCTGCACACAGCCAGCAGGTTCAAACGGCTGACAAGATTATTGCCATCGTAGGTGCCAACCGCATTATTCTGCAAAGCGACCTCGACCAGATGGTGGAGCAGAGCAAGCAGGGCAACCCCAACGAAGTGGTTACCGACTCCATGCGCTGCCTTATTCTGCAAGACATGGTTTCGGGGAAGATGTTGGTAGAACAGGCTGAGCGCGACAGCCTGCTGGTGAGTGATGATGAGGTAGAAGGCCAACTCGATAACCGAATTCGCTATTTCATCCGCTTGTATGGCTCGCAGGAAAAGCTGGAAGCGGCGAGCGGAAAGACAATTTTTCAGATGAAGGAAGCCTATCGCGATGTGGTGAAAGAGCAGATGATGGCTGAAAAGGTGCGGAGCAAGATTTTGGAAAATGTGCGCGTCACGCCGGCAGAAGTGCAGGCTTTCTATGATCGCATTCCGAAGGACAGCCTTCCCTTTTTCCCTGCTACGGTAGAAGTGGGACAAATTGTGCTGGCGCCTCGCGTTAATCCGGAACTGGATGCCTATGCTCGCAAGAAGCTGGAAGACATCCGCACCGAAATCGTGAAAGGAGGTAAGAGCTTTGAAACGATGGCAGGCCTTTACAGCGAAGACCCCGGCAGCCGCGACAATGGTGGCCGTATTGATGGAGTCACCCGCAGCGGCTATGACCCGGCCTTTGTTCAAGCCACCTTCCGCCTGCAGAACGGCGAGATTTCACCCGTCTTCAAATCGCGGTTTGGGTACCATATCGTGCAGATGATTCAGCGTAAGGGCGACCAGGCTGATGTGCGCCACATCCTCATCATTCCGCAGCATACGGATGCAGATTACAAGGCATCTCTGGAGCGGTTGGACAGTATTCGCGCAGAGATCATCGCCGGCAAACTGAGCTTCGGCGAAGCCGTCAACAAATACAGCACAGACGAACAGGGCAAGATGACCGGTGGCATGATTTCGGACCCGCGCACGGGTAGCACCCGCCTGCAGGTGGACCAGCTCGACCCGCAACTTGCCCTAATGATTGATAGCCTGAAACCGGGTAGCATTTCATTGCCGCAAGTGTTCAGCTCGCAAAGCGGAGAGCGCAATACCCGCATCGTGATGCTGAAGTCCCGCACCGAGCCACACAAGGCCAACATGCGCGATGACTATGCCCAAATTCAAAACGTGGCTAAGGCTCAGAAAGAGCAGCAAAAGCTGGAATCCTGGATTACGGAGCGCCTGCCGACCTACTATCTGAAAGTAGATCCGCAATACACCGACTGTCCGGGACTGAAGCATTGGCTGGCCATTACAAGCCGTGAATAATAGGTAGCCCATACCCTACTGCATCCGCCTTCGGGCGGATGTTTTTTTGTCGGAAAGAAAAGAATGGAAGAAAATCAGCTCAGCAGGTAGGCGATATCATCGCGGGTCAGGCGTTTGAGCATGGCATTGTCGTCTGCTACGAGATCTGCGGCCAGCGCGCGTTTGCGCTCTTGCAGCACCAGCATTTTTTCCTCTACCGTGTCTTTGCAGATGAGGCGGTAGGCAAAAATGTTTTTCGTCTGGCCGATGCGGTGTGTCCGGTCAATGGCCTGCTGCTCCACCGCCGGATTCCACCAGGGGTCCACGAGATAGACGTAGTCGGCAGCGGTGAGGTTGAGGCCTATGCCGCCGGCCTTTAGGGAAATCAGAAACACGCGGCAGTTTTCATTCGTTTGAAAATTCTGAACGGCTTCCGCCCGCTCCGAGGCGGATGATTTTCCATCAAAATAGGCATAGCCCAGGCCGGCCTCTTCGAGTGCTTTCCGGATAATGGCCAACATGCCCAGGAACTGCGAAAAGACAAGCACCTTATGGTTTCCGACGTTTTCGTTGATCTCACGAATGAGTTCATCGGCTTTGATAGAATGACCGTGCAACGGCTCTTCCGATTGTACCAGCGAAGGCGCATCGCAGATTTGGCGCAGCCGCGTCAGGCCCTGCAAAATGTGGAAGGCAGAACGCTCCAACCCACGCTCATCAATCATCCCGAGAATCTGTGCCTTGTAGGTGTTGCGATAGGCATTGTACACCTTGCGTTGCTCGGCACCCATCTCACAATAGAGTATCGTTTCGGTCTTTTCAGGCAGGTCTTTAGCCACCTGCTCTTTGGTGCGCCGCAGCATGAAAGGATAAACAAGCTGGCGCAATTGCCGTGTGATGTCTTCTTCGCGAAACTTGTCTATGGGCGTAGCAAATTCATTGGCAAAAAACTCGCGGGAACCGAGCAGGCCCGGGTTCAGAAAATTCATCTGCGCATACAGGTCGAAAGTGTTGTTCTGAACGGGCGTTCCGCTCAATGCGAGCTTGTGTTTTGCACGCAGCAGCAGCGATGCTTTCGCCACCTGCGATTGCGGATTCTTGATGGCCTGCGATTCGTCGAGAATGATGTAGTCAAACTCGATGTCTTTGAGCCAACGGATATCGGCCCGCATGGTGCCGTAAGTCGTAATCAGAATTTGGCCCGGTGGCAACTGTACCGCACGGCGCGGCCGCTTAGGGCCGTGATGCACATAGCGCGTAAAGGAGGGAGTGAACTTCTCAATTTCTGCCTCCCAGTTATAAACGAGCGTCGTGGGGCAAACGACCATGAATCGGGCGTCCGGATGCATTTTGGCATAAGCCAGCAGATGCGTGAGGGCCTGTACCGTCTTGCCCAGACCCATATCATCCGCGAGGATGCCACCCCAGCCTGCTTCCTGCAAAAAACGCAGCCACTGAAAGCCTGAAAGCTGGTAGGGGCGCAGTTCTGCTTTCAAATCTTCCGGTGGTGTCAGGTTGCTGAAATCGCGGTCTATGATGTCGGCTAACTGCTCTTTCTTCTCTTCTAATTCCTGTAGGGTGCTTTCTTCATCCAGCTCGGCCAGCATGGCGTCCAGCACCGAAAAATGATACTTGCGCAGGCGCAGTTTGCCATCGCGCGATTCCCCCATTTTAATCAGCAGGCCATACTTCTTCAGCCAGTCTTCCGGCAGCAAACCGATGGAGCCATCCTGCAGGGCCACGAAACTCTGCTTGCCGGCCACGGCACGTTTGATATCCGCCAGCGATACCAACTGATCGCCGAAGCGCAGGGCTATTTCTGTGTCGAACCAGTCAATGCCGGAACTGACACGAACCTCGGTGGTGGGCTTGTGGGTTGAAATGCGCAACTGGTTCAACCCTTCCAGCCCAAGGACCTGCACTTCATTTTCGCGCATCACATCCATGAAACGGAAGAACCAGGAATGCGCCAACACCGCTTCGGCAGGCAGATAGTAGAAATGCCCGGAGCGCTGCATGTCGCTGTGCAAAAGCCGCAGCAGGTCAATGAATTTGGACTCCGTTTCTTCATTGCGATGAATGATACGCACAAGCCCTTCTTCGGCCACTGTGATCTCGCCACTAAAGCCCCAGCGCACTTCGGAATGGCCATACACAAAGGCCGGCTGCATGGCCAGCAGTTTTCCACGCTCGGACAGATATAGACGAAGCTGTGGCTTGCCCTGGCTGCTTTGCGCAACCAACTGCTCATCAAAATGGACAGGCAGGAGCTTGCGCCAGCCCAACACTACCTCTTCGAGATAAGCCGGCCATTCTGCCTTTGCAATCCGAAGCGCCCCATCGGGCAAAAACTGCGTGCAAAGACGAATGACGTCGAGGTCGGGCAGCAGGTGCAGGGCAAAGGCATGGACCAGCATACCTGCATTGAGCAGGTTGCAGTCTTTGAAGTCCACATGCTGTGCGCCGATTTCAAAACCCAGTTGAAGCACCACCTCGTTTTCTTCGGGCACCACTTGCAGGAAAGGCTTTGCCGGTAAGGGCGAGAAGGCCACCGGCGTCAGATTTTTGCTGCTGAGGCTACCGCTCTTCTGCTTCACGAAACAGAGAGAATGCTGCTGACATTGGCTCAGCAAAAGCTGCCAGCGGGGCAATAAAAATTCCCAGACCGATTGCTGCAGTTCCGGCGGCATCTGGTCGTTGAGCACGTCGCCGGGGGCATCCCACAGCTCGCCGAAAGGCATCGTCTTTTTGAGATAGCGCAGCACCTCATCGGGGCTGAGCTTTCGGACGGCGGTAATCAGGTCGCGGTCCTGAGGTGGATAGCGGCGTGCGTTGAGGTATTGCCGGATATCGAGCAGCTCAATGCTGCCGATGAACTGATGGCTTTCTTCGTTGGCTTCGCCCGCTACCAGACGGAGCTCCACGCCGGGAAAAAGATTGCTCGTCGCATCGGCCACCAAGCCCAGACGCAGCGTGCCGGATTCCTGTTCATCGTCATCGTCCACTGTGACCAATTCAGGCTGACGGGCGGGTGCCACGGGCTCGGGGGCAGTAATTTTTTTGATCGAAGGATCCAACAGCCGGAGCATGGGCCGCCCTTCGTGATAGCCGAATTCAAACTTGCCTTTCAGGTCATCTTTCAGGGAATAACCGTACTGGGCCAGGAGCTTTTCCTTTTGGGCATCCCAGTTCTGCAACGATTTGAAAAATGAAGGCCCGCGCTCCTGAAGCACCTGAATAAAGACGGCCGCCTTGTGCCGGCAGAGCGGGTGGGTGGTTTCCTCGCAGGAGCAGGAGGCATCGAAGTAGCGCTCATCGTTCTGGTGCAGCTCCACATGGTAGGTTTTGGCACCATCAGGCACATCGGCAGACAGGCGTTCCTGGTGGGCTTCTATATTCTTTACGATGCGCTGTTCCGCCCAGCCTTTGGCGATTTCGTAGGACTCGGGGGCGGTGAAAAGTGCGATCAGTTCATAGCCCACGGCCCGCATCCGGACCAGGGTATGTTGCTGGTCGTAGCTGATGTCGGTATTGTCGAAAAAACCGGCCGTAGCCAT
>JAMIQN010000105.1:0-1826 GCA_035914595.1 Chitinophagaceae bacterium
TAACGCCCTTCACCGTTGAGCGCGGGTTGCTGACAATCGTCTTCAGTGTATTGACAAATGTTTCGATGTCGCTGCTGCTGTTTTCAATCCCGATGCTGATGCGGGTAACGCCGGGGAAATTCACTCTGGAAAACATCCGGGCAATGATTCCCTGGAACTTTTCGAGCCCGGGTGAAACCCTGAGCAGCCGTTTGACCAGCAAATGCGAACAATGGCAGCCGTAGCGTACACCTATTGCACCCTGTTCGGCGAGCCTGCGCGCCAGCACATTGGGCATGATGCCCTTCACGCTTAATACGATCACTCCGCCTTTTCTGTCGAAGGCCGGCGATTCAGGGCCTTTCATGCCAAATACTTTCACGCCCGGGATGGCCGAAAGCCCTTTCAATGCCTGAATGGTGAGGGTGCGTTCTTCCTGTTCAATCAAATCAATGCCAATGCGCTGCAGGAAGCTAAGCGATTTTCCCAGTGCTGCGATCCCCGCTGCATTTTCTTCACCTGAGGCCTTGTAGTTCTCCAGTTCCGCCGGAGTGAAATTCAACAGTTCCTTCCTGGCTGCGAGCAATCCGCTGCCAAAGGGAGCATAGGCCTTATGTGCTGAAAAAGCCAGGTAGTCGATTCCGGTATTGTGCATATCAACGCGGCGGCGCGCCACCAGCTGGGCGGCATCCACCAGCAGCCGGGCCCCGTAATGATGGGCAATACGGCTTATTTCGGCGAGGTCGTTAAAAGTGCCAAGCACATTGGAAGCACCGCTCACAGCCAGCAATCTGATGCGCTTTTTACCGAAAGTGCCTTTTTCATTGTAATCGCACAGCACAGTTTCCAGTTTTTTAAGATCAAGGAAACCGTCATCATCAACGGGGAAGCGGAGGACCGAAATTCCATCGGCCATCCGCCACGGCAGGTCGTTCGAGTTGTGTTCGAGATAGGTATTCAGCACAACGAAATCTTCGCTTTGCGAAAGCTGCCTGCTGATGTTTTTCGCCACAAGATTTATGGCTTCGGTAGCGTTTGAAACGAAAACCATTTCATAATCCGCAAGCGGTGCGCCTATAAATCTGGAACATATCGTTTTTACTTCACTGATGACCTCCTGCTGCACTTTGCCGTCGCACAAAAGCGTCTTTGAAAAAGCTTCCCACACGGGTAAAAAGGTTGGCGTGCTGGCGCCATTGTCGAGGTTGATGAAAGGCTTTTCGCCCCCGGCTGTGGGCACTTTGTCAGGAAAGGTGATAAGTGTTTGCCTGAATTTTTCAAGCAATTCACTGCCAGCTATGTCTGAGAGTTCGTCATTGTACAGGATTTCGGCTGCCGACAGTTTTTCTGTGCCTGCCTGACCAAAGATTTCCTTGCTGTATTTACTGGTGAGCTGCAATGCACGGGCAAAGGCAATCACATTGATGATGGCCGGAGTGCCTGCTTCGAACTTCTCCGGTGGCCCGGTCCACACCACCCAGTCGGGTGAGACAAGTCGTGCCGTACCGCCACCGGTTTCGAAAGGGGCGCCTTTGGGTAGCTTTGTACGCCTGACAGCGATTGCGCAAACTCCCAGCGGCAGACCAACATCCTTTGACGAAATGCAGTGAAAACTGCCGGGACGGAGCCGGGTTTTAAAGGCTTCGGCTCTTGCCGGCGACAGGAAAACAACTTTATACCGGCCTTTGGTCAGTTTGAGGTGTTCGAGTACAATTCCGCCGGCTTGATTATACAGAAAAGTAGTGGCCTGTGAAAAGTGTCCGCTGCCTCGGTGAACGTTGGAATAGGTTTCCAGTGCCGCCAGCACGCTGCGCTTCAGTTGTTCCGTTGCATTTGCTGCCATGTGA